>NZ_VHLC01000145.1:0-17016 GCF_006547355.1 Myxococcus sp. AB036A
TGAGCGTCTCGTGGGCTCGGAGGTGGAGCTGTCCCGCGCGGAGTCGCGCGATGTGCACCTCACCGTGAACAAGGGACGCCTGTCCGTCGAGGCCTCGCACACGGCGGCGCCGTCCTTCGTGCGCTCCACCGTGAAGACCGTGCCCACCACGAAGACGCGCAGGCCCGCCACTTCCACCATGAATCCTTGGCGCGCCGTGTGCGAGGCCTCGACGGACAGGCGTCCCTTGTTCACGGTGAGGTGCACATCGCGCGACTCCGCGCGGGACAGCTCCACCTCCGAGCCCGCCGACAGCCGAACGCGGCTCTCATCCGGCAGCCGAAGCAACGCACTGGAGCGCGCGGGCGTCCGCACCGCCACGCCTGAACGCAGCCGCATGCCGGGCTTGAGCGCGCGCTCCGCGCCTCCCGCCTCGCGCAGGATGGCACCCGCGACGGCGACCCGTTCCGTCTCGGTGGTGGCGTCGGGCTTCTCCGCTGCATTCGCGGGGACAGACGGCTCGCTGCCGGCCGCGGCGTGAGCGGCGGTCTCCGGAGCCGGGGGCACCGTGGGAACCGCGTCACCTCCGTTCGACGGAACGGAGGCCCCCGACGCAGGAGCAGAGGGGGCATCCCCCCGAGCCACGTGCGCTCCGCGCTCGTCCATTGCCCGGGGAGCGCGGACCATCCAGAACGCCAGCATCGCCGCGCAGACGCCCGCGAGCGCCACGACCCACGGCCAGCGGGCGCTGGGCGCGCTGCGCACCATGCGCCGAGCCGCTTCCGCGCGAAGCCCTTCGCTCATGGCGTCCGTGCGCGGCGCGGGCAGGGTGCCGCGGCCCTCCTGGAGGACGGCGCGGGACTGCCGCACCTGCTCCAGCGCCTGGGCACATTCGGAGCAGGTGGCGACGTGCGCCTCCACCCGTCCGCTCGCGTCTGCGTCCAACTCGCCCGCGGCCAGGGCCCAGAGGGAGCGGTGCTCATGTCGCGCCATGGAAACCTCCGGGACGGTTGGCGCCGAGCAATCGCTGCATGGCTTCGTTGAACTCCAGCCGCGCATGGTGGAGGCGGCTGCGGACGGTGTTGGGTGAGCTGCCCACGGCGTCGGCAATCTCGTCCGGACTCATTCCACACAGCTCGTAGTACACGAAGACGATGCGCTTCTTTGGCTTCAGCCGTTCCAGCGCCAGCTCCACCAGCCGGGCCGCCTGACGCCGCGAGGCCACCCGCTCGGGGTCGTCACCCTCCGCCGCCGCTTCCGGCAGCTCCCAGACGGAGTCCTCCGGCCGGCGCCGCTTCCAGCGCAGGTGGGACAGGGCCACGTTGGAGCACACGCGATAGAAGAAGGTCCGGAACCGGGACTCACCCCGGTAGCTCTTCACGGCTGTCAGCAGCCGGAGATAGGCCTCCTGGAGCAGGTCCTCCACGTCCACGCGGTTGCCGACCAGGTGCCACAAGGTGCGCGAGGCATCCGCCTGCGTGAGCGCATAGAGCTGTTCGAATGCCGTCAGGTCGCCCTCCTGGATGCGCCGGACCAGCGCCTGGAGCCGCGCCTCGTCCTGGGCGGGAACGCCGGACACGTCGCGTCCCTTTCGCTCCTCGGGGAGGTGGGTGACGTGCGCGAATGAGCGGGCTCCACGCAGGAACACCAGGGGTTCTCCCTCAACGGGTGGTCGGGGTCCGGCGCGGTGCGAGCCCGGCCCGGTGACCGACTGAAAGGTCCAGGCCACTACATACCTCCATGGCCATGGGTCTCCGGAAAGACGAAAGCCGATCAAATAAATTTTTTGATCATCCGTCTGCGCTACGGAGTCCATCGCTTCTGAAGCCGGAAAGCACCCCCGGTGGCCGGACCGGTACCCCTGAGTTCTCGGAGTCCCCACTCATGCGGAACACCCCCATACGTAGCCTCATGTGGCTGCCGTTGCTCGCCGTCCTCGCCGTCCTCCCAGGCTGCATCGTTCATGGAGAGGATGACTGGTACGACGACTACGACGACGACATCTGCTACTGCTCGTCCGACAAGGATTGCAGTACCGGTGAGAGCTGCCGCAGCGGCGTCTGTCGGACCGTTCCACCTGGTTCGGGTGAGTGTTCCTCCTCTCTGGACTGCCCCGGGTCGCAAATCTGCATCAACAGCGTCTGCTCGCAGTTCTGCTCGCGTGACTCCGACTGCGGTTCGGGCCAGCGGTGCGATGACCGCTACTGCGTTGGGACCGGCGGGACGCGCCCGGACGCGGGTTCTGATGGCGGGACGCGCCCGGATTCGGGGACGGACGGGGGGACGCGTCCAGACGCTGGCTCCGACGGTGGGACGCGCCCGGATGCGGGCGTGGACGGGGGTTCTCCTCAGCTGTGCCGGGTGAACATGGATTGCGGTGCGGGGAACTACTGCATCAACAACCAGTGCATCCGCGGCTGCTATGACGATTCCTGGTGCGACGCCACGGACACCTGCGTGAGCGGCCTGTGCCGTCCGCGCCCGGTGGACCCGAACACCTGCTCCACCGCGGCGGACTGCACCGGCGGGAAGGACTGCGTGGATGGCCAGTGCCGCGCGGCTTGCGACTCCACCACCCAGTGCCCGGACGACTACAGCTGCCAGATTGGCTACTGCATGCCCATTCCGGACGGGGGCCAGTGCCGCGCCAACTGCGAGTGCCCCGCCGGCCAGGTCTGCTTCAATGGCCAGTGCAAGCCGCCGCAGCCGGACCCGGGCCAGACGTGCGTGGCCAACTGCGATTGCCCCTCGGGTGACGTCTGCACCAACGGTTACTGCCGTCCGCCGGCCCCGCCGCCTCCGCCGCCGGACGCGGGCACGGGCCCGTCCTGCCAGGCCAACTGTGACTGCCCGTCGGGCCAGGTCTGCTCCAACGGCCAGTGCAAGGTGCCGCCGCCTCCTCCGGTGCAGGATGCCGGGACGTCCACCCCGGTGTGCCGCGCCAACTGCGAGTGCCCGTCCGGTCAGGTCTGCACGGACGGCGTCTGCAAGCCCGTCAACACGGGCAGCGGTAATAGCTGTCAGGCCAACTGCGAGTGCCCCGCCGGAGAGCGCTGCATCGACAACGTCTGCTGGCTGTAGTCGGGACGGACGCCAGCGTCAGGGAGCCACCATGCGCCAGCACCGGTGGATCTCCTTGCGCTGGAAGTCTTCGGGGATGGAGCGAGGGGTGATTTCCTCCACCTCCATCCCCCGCGTGGCCTTCGGTTCCAACTGGAACCCCAGGAAGTTGTTGGAGAAGTAGAGGACGCCACCGGGTGCGAGCAGCGCCCGGATGGCGGCCAGCAGGCGCGGGTGGTCGCGCTGCACGTTGAAGCTGCCCGACATCTTCTTCGACGTGGAGAAGGACGGCGGGTCGCACACCACCAGGTCGTACCGCTCCGGCGCGTCGGCCTGGGCCTCCACCCAGGCCTTGGCATCCGCGCGCACCAGCGTGTGCCGCGCGTTGGCCAGGCCGTTGAGGTCCAGGTTGTCCTCGGCCCAGTCCAGGTAGGTGTTGGACAGGTCCACCGTCATCGTGCTCGCGGCGCCTCCCGCGGCGGCGTAGACGGTGAAGGCCCCGGTGTACGCGAAGAGGTTGAGGAAGCGCTTGCCCCGGGCCTCCTCCCGCACGCGCGCCCGGGTGTTGCGGTGGTCCATGAAGAGGCCGGTGTCCAGGTAGTCGCCCAGGTTCACCCAGAACTTCAGGCCCTGCTCCTCCACCACGATGCGCCCGCTGTCCTGGCCCACCCGGCCGTACTGCGAGCGGCCCCAGGGCTGGGGCGTGTGCGTCTTCACGAAGATGCGCTCGGGGGGAACGGCCAGCACCTGCGTCACCGCGGCCAGGACTTCCTCCCGCTGCGTGTCCGCGGCACCGGAGGCGATGGCGCGCCGCCGGGGGTATTCCACGACGTGGACGCAGTCGCCGTAGACGTCGATGGCGTACGGGTACTCGGGGATGTCCCGGTCGTAGACGCGGAAGGCCGTCAGGCCCTGGGTCCGGGCCCACTTCCGGAAGCGCTTGTCCCCCTTGCGCAGGCGGTTGGCGAACATGCCCTCGGGGCCGGTTGCGTCGTGAGAGCCATGCGTACCTTGTGTGTCAGCCATGCCCAAGCGTCCTTCCGTCCAGACCACCGCGGCCCCCCTCATCCCTGAGTCTCCGACGTACGACAAGCTCCGAAAGGCGGCCGCGGGGTGTCAGGCCTGCCCGCTGTGGCGCACGGGCACCCAGACTGTCTTTGGCGAGCCCGAGGGCCAGCCGCGCCCCGGCCCCCGGGTGATGCTGGTGGGGGAGCAGCCGGGAGACCAGGAGGACCGGGCCGGCAGGCCCTTCGTGGGCCCCTCCGGACGGCTGCTGGACGAGGCGCTGGAGGCCGCCGGCATCGACCGCGCGCAGGTGTACGTCACCAATACGGTGAAGCACTTCAAGTGGACCGGCCAGGGGCCCCGGCGCATCCATGCGAAGCCGACCACGACGGAGATTCGCGCCTGCCTGCCGTGGCTGGAGGCGGAGATTCGCGTGTTCCGCCCGGACGTCCTCGTCTGCTTGGGGGCCACCGCGGCGCAGACGCTGCTGGGCAAGGCGTTCCGGGTGACGCAGTCTCGTGGGCAGCCGATGGCGTCGGAATGGGCGCGGGTGGTGGTGGCCACGGTGCACCCGTCCTCCATCCTCCGCGCGCCGGACCCTCGGGCGAAGGAGGCTGCTCTGGAGGCCTTCGTGGACGACTTGCGCCAGGTGGCGCGCATCATCCACGGCCTGTCGGAAGGGGCGAGCGCGCACGCGCCCCTGTAAGGAAGCACCGCGGCGGGATTGCGGTCCGGACGCGAGGGAAGAAGACTCCGCCGCCATGAGCGTGCGCGTCGAGAAGAACGGCCTCGTCACCACCGTCATCCTGGACCGCCCGGAGGTGCGCAACGCCGTGGATGGCGCCACCGCCCAGGCGCTGGCGGAGGCCTTCCGGGCCTTCGACGCGGACCCGGACGCGCGGGTGGGCGTGCTCCATGGAGAAGGGGGCACCTTCTGCGCCGGGGCGGACCTGAAGGCCGTCTCCGAGGGCCGGATGCCCCGCCTGGAACTGGACGGAGATGGCCCCATGGGCCCCTCGCGCATGGTGCTGTCCAAGCCCGTCATCGCATCGATTGGCGGCCATGCCGTGGCGGGCGGCTTGGAGCTGGCGCTGTGGTGCGACTTGCGCGTGGCCGAGGAGGACGCCGTCCTGGGCGTCTTCTGCCGCCGCTGGGGCGTGCCCCTCATCGACGGGGGGACGGTGCGGCTGCCCCGGCTCATTGGCCTTTCGCGCGCGCTGGACCTCATCCTCACGGGCCGGCCTGTATCCGCCCCGGAGGCGCTGGCCATGGGGCTGGTCAACCGCGTGGTGCCCCGGGGGCAGTCGCGCGAGGCCGCGGAGGCCCTGGCGCGCGAGGTGGCCGCCTTCCCGCAGGCGTGCATGAACGCGGACCGGCGCTCCGCCTACACCCAGGCGGGGTTGGGCACCGAGGAGGCACTGCGTCAGGAGTTCGCCCGCGGTGTCAAGGTACTGGAGTCGGAGTCCATTGCCGGCGCTACGCGTTTTGCCCAAGGGGCAGGGCGTCACGGGAAGTTCGAATAGGCGGGTCCTGCTGCGGGCAGGGAGGGACTGTGTTAGTTCCCCGGCATGCGCTTCGACACGCTTGCCATTCACGCCGGACAGGAGCCGGACCCCACCACCGGCGCCATCATGACGCCGGTCTACCTGTCTTCCACCTACGTCCAGGACGGCCCCGGAGAGCACAAAGGCTACGAGTACAGCCGGACGCAGAACCCCACCCGCAAGGCGCTCCAGGACTGTCTGGCCGCGCTCGAGGGGGCGAAGTACGGCGCGGCCTTCGCCTCCGGCCTGGCGGGCACGGACATGCTGATGCACATGCTGGATTCGGGCGACCACGTGGTCGTCTCGGACGATGTGTACGGCGGCACCTTCCGCCTCTTCGACAAGGTGTTCCGGCGGGCCGGGCTGCACTTCTCCTTCGTGGACCTGTCCAAGCCGGAGAACTTCGAGGCGGCGATTACGCCGAAGACGAAGATGGTGTGGGTGGAGTCCCCCACCAACCCGATGCTCAAGCTCATCGACCTGGCGCGCATCGCCGAGGTCGCCAAGAAGCGGAACATCCTCTCCGTCGCCGACAACACGTTCATGACGCCGTACTTCCAGCGCCCGCTGGACCTCGGCTTCGACGTGGTGGCGCACTCCACCACCAAGTACATCAACGGCCACAGCGACGTGGTGGGCGGCTTCGTCTGCACCAGCCGTGAGGACGTGGCAGAGAAGATGTACTTCCTCCAGAACGCGGTGGGCGGCGTGTCCGGCGCCTTCGACAGCTTCATGGTGCTGCGCGGCGTGAAGACGCTGCACGTGCGCATGGACCGCCACGCCTCCAACGCGATGAAGGTGGCGCAGTTCCTGGCGTCCCACCCGAAGGTGAAGAAGGTCACCTACCCGGGCCTGGAGTCGCATCCGCAGCACGCGCTGGCGAAGCAGCAGATGTCCGGCTTTGGCGGCATGGTGACCTTCGACATCCAGGGGGGCCTGGAGGCGGCCCGCACCTTCCTCAAGACGGTGAAGGTGTTCGCCTGCGCCGAGTCGCTCGGCGGCGTCGAGTCCCTCATCGAGCACCCGGCCATCATGACCCACGCCTCCATCCCCAAGGAGACGCGCGAGCAGCTGGGCATCACCGACGGCTTCATCCGCCTGTCGGTGGGCATCGAGGACGCGCGGGACCTGGTGGATGATTTGTCCCAGGCGCTCGACGCCGCGAAGTAGCCGTCAGGGCCTCGCGCCCCTTCGGTCTCCTGGGCCTCCCCGTGCTCGCCTTCCCGGAAGCGCGCGGAGGCCCTTGTCATGTGGAGGCGGCGTGCTGATTTGCTAGGCTGCCCGCTCAGGCAGTGTCCGCCCCTGGAGACCGACCCCCATGACCCGAGAAGAAGCGCAGATGCTGGCGCAGGCGTTCCTCGCCGCCAACGGCAGCCCCAACAGCGTCGGCATCAACCCGCAGGGCTTCGGCGGCGTCGCCCTGGGCGATGCGCAGCTCTACTTCGAGTGGCACGACAAGGAGCAGACGCTGGAGTGCAGCGCCCTCATCCACCGGTTCCGGGACACCCCCAAGCCGGGCATCCTGGAGGGCTTCCAGGACGAGCAGAAGAAGGGCACCGACACCGGCGGCGGCACCGTGGACTTCGAGCCGGAGAACAAGTCCCTGTTCCTCAGCCGCACCTACACCACGGCGCCGCAGATCCCCATCTTCAACGACGACATGAAGCGGCTGATGAAGGCCAGCGTCGAGTGGAGCAGCACCGTCCTGAACCGGGTGGCGGACCGCGTCTTCGGGCGCTGATCCTTTGTCGCAGTGCGGCAAAGTGAGGGGCACCGCAACTTCCAGGACCCTGGGACGATAATCCCCTCACTAGTAGTCCACTCCTTCCAAATCGCCTGGAGCCCCCATGAACCCCATCGAGCGCGGCCGGAAACTCATCAACACGGTCCGTACCGGTGCCGAGAAGGCCATTGACCGTACGCAGGACGCCGTGGGTAACGCCGTCGACAACGTGAAGGACGCCGCGGCTGCCGGTGGCCGCAAGGTCGGCCAGTTCGTGGACGGCTTCGAGAACGCCGTCTCCGGCACCGCCCGGGGCGTGGGCAACGTCGTCGGCGGCGCCGCGCGGGGCGTGCAGGAGTTCTTCGGCGGCGGCAACCAGCCGGACCGCGTGCACGACGGCAAGCTGCTGGGCGCGGACGGCGCGACGTTCCCGCCGGGCACCCCGCTGGCGGACATTCCGGGCGTGACGCCGGCCAACAACCCGAACCCGCAGTCGACCATCCTCTACGTCAACGGCATCCTGACGACGAAGGAGACCCAGTCGGAGAGCCTGCAGGCCATCGCCAACGCGACGGGCTCGCGCGTCGTCGGCATCCACAACGCCACCGAGGGCATGGGCGCGGACCTGGCCCAGTGCGTGAAGGACAAGCTGGACAAGGGTACCAACCCCGCCGTGGACACCCTGGCGGACGCGCTCTACACCGAGCTCAAGGCCGGCCGTGACGTGCACCTGATGGCGCACAGCCAGGGTGGCCTCGTCTCCAGCCGCGCGCTGAACGACGTGTACAACCGGCTGCGCATCGAAGATGGGATGTCCAAGCAGGACGCCAGGGCGCTGATGGGGAAGATCAACGTGGAGACGTTCGGCGGCGCCGCCGCCACGTACCCGGACGGCCCGAACTACGTGCACTACGTGAACCGTGGCGACCCGGTCCCCAGCATGTTCGGCCTGGGCCCCATCCCGGACAAGTGGAACCCCGTCGCGGACGGTGGCAAGGGCTCCAAGGTCCACCAGTTCAACGAGTTCCACCTGAACCCGTTCGACGGCCACAGCTTCGAGGACGTCTACCTCAAGAACCGCGTGCCGTTCGACCAGGCCCGCGAAGGCAACTTCAACAAGTAACCCATGGCTACCGCTCCCCGCAGTGGCCTCGCTGGCCTGCTCAGGTCCTGGATTTCGGGCCTGGGCCCCGCTGCTCCGGCGGATACGCCGCTGACGCGGGAGTCTGCCCAGCGACTGGTCCAGGGCTTTCTCCATGAAGCGGGCACGCCGCCCAGCCCGGGCATCAATCCCCAGGGCTTCGGCGGGCTCTCCGCGGGGGGCGCGTCGCTGTACTTCGAGTGGTTGGAGGACACCCAGGCGCTGAAGTGCAGCGCCTTGGTGTACCGCTTCCGCGAGCCGCCCAAGCCCGGCGTCATCGAGGGCTTCCAGGCGGAGGAGCGGGAGGGCACGGATGCCGGTGGCGGCACCGTGGACTACGAGCGGGAGAACCGGGGCCTCTACCTGGCCCGGACGTACACCCGCATGCCGTCCGAGCGCGCCTTCGCCAAGGAGATGCGCCGGCTGATGAAGGTCAGCATCAAATGGAACTCCGAAGTGTTGGACCGCGTCGCTTCGCGCGTGTTCCACCCGGAGGAACTGGAATCCAAGGACACGTCGCGTTGAAGTAGCGCCCATGCGCTACTTCGAGGACTTCCAGCCCGGGGACGTGAGCGAACACGGCCCCCACGTGGTGTCGCGCGAGGAAATCATCGCCTTCGCGACGCAATTCGACCCGCAGCCCTTCCACCTGAGCGACGAAGGCGCCCGCGACAGCATCTTCGGCGGGCTGGTGGCCAGCGGTTGGCACACCGCCTCGCTGTGTCACCGGCTGTTGGTGGACAGCTTCCTGGGGCAGACGTCCAGCCTGGGCTCGCCCGGCTTGGATGAGCTGCGCTGGCTCAAGCCCGTGCGTCCGGGGGACACGTTGCACGTGCGGGTGGAGGTCGTCTCCGCCACGCCGTCGCGCAGCAAACCGGACCGGGGCGCCATCAAGCTCCGCATGGAGGTGCGCAACCAGAAGGATGAGGTGGTGATGACGGAGCTGGCCAACGTGCTCTTCGGCCGGCGTCCCTGAACACGAAGGGCCTCCCGTTTCCGCTGCGGAAACAGGGAGGCCCTCGGTGCTTCCCTGGTGCGAGCGCGCCGGGGACTACGCCGCCGTGCGGTGCAGGTAGTCGATGAGGTCGATCTTGGTGACGATGCCGACCACCTTCTCGCCGTCCTTCACCACCGCCACGTTGTCCTGAGCGAAGACTTCGCGCAGGCGGGCGATGCTGGTGTCGAGCGACAGCGCGCCCTGAAGCGGCGCGATGATGCTGTCGATGGTGTCGGAGAACTTCGCCTTGCCGGCGACCAGCGCGTTGAGCAGGTCGTACTCGTGCACCATGCCCACCGTGCGGCCGTCGTCGCCCACGACCGGCATCTGGCTGATGCCGTGGCCGCGCATCGTCTCGACCACCTGGTCGACCTTGTCACCGCGGCGCGCCGTCTTCACGTCCTTGCGCTTGTCGCCCAGGATGTCGCGGATAGTGCCGGCGCCCTTCTCCTCCAGGAAGCCGTTGTCGCGCATCCACTCGTCGGAGTGGAACTTGCTGATGTAGCTGCTGCCCGAGTCCGGGAGCACGACGACAATCGTCTTGCCCTTGCCCACTTCCTTGGCCAACTGCACCGCGACGTGAATCGCAGCGCCCGAGGAGCCGCCGGCGAAGATGCCTTCCTCACGCGCCAGGCGGCGCGCGGCGATGAAGCACTGGCGGTCATCGACCTGGCGCACGTCGTCCAGGTGGGTGAAGTCCATGGCGCCGCACAGCATGTCCTCGCCGATGCCTTCCACCTTGTAGACGTGCGGCTCGGTCAGCTTGCCCGTCTTGAAGTAGCCCTCGTAGACGGAGCCCTCCGGGTCCACGCCCACGTTCTTGAGGCCGGGAATCTTCTCCTTCAGGAACTTGCCGGCGCCGCTCATGGTGCCGCCGGTGCCCAGGCCCGCGACGAAGTAGTCGAACTTGCCCTCGGTCTGCTTGTAGATCTCAGGACCGGTGGTGTTGTAGTGCGCCTCGATGTTGTCGGGGTTGTGGTACTGGTTGAGCATGAACGCGCCCGGCGTCTCGCGGTGCAGGCGCTTGGCCGTCTCGTAGTAGCTGCGCGGGTCCTCGGCCGGCACGTTCGTCGGCGTCACCACCACCTGCGCGCCCAGTGCCTTGAGGCGGTTGATCTTCTCCAGGGACATCTTGTCCGGCATGGTGAAGATGCACTTGTAGCCTTTGACGGCCGCGGCCAGCGCCACGCCCATGCCGGTGTTGCCGGACGTGTTCTCGACGATGGTGCCGCCGGGCTTGAGCTTCCCCTCCCGCTCGGCCTTCTCGAGGATGTAGAGCGCCATGCGGTCCTTGATGGACGCGCCCGGGTTCATGAACTCGCACTTGACCAGCACGGTCGCGTCGTTCGGCCCGACAAGCTTGTTGAGCTTGACCAGCGGCGTGTTGCCAATGGCGGTGAGGATGTTCTCGTGGATGTCCATCGCGGCTTCCGTAAGTTAATGAGGGTTCGCGGCGCGTCTTATATGCCGCCGCACTGGCCCGGTCGACAGCGTGTGACCTCTTGCAACCCTGGAGAGCGTTGAACCCGCCCCGGAGGGCAGGGAGTTCCGACGCACCCGGACGAGGTGGGAGGATGGCTGGCCCCCCGTCGGGTTGGCGACAGCCCGGGGGGCGTCCGGCCATCCGCCCGGACAGGCCTTTGACCCGGATGGGCGCGCCTCCGATACTCGTGTGCGACTTGCGTCAACCCCCTCCGGAGAACCCCGTCGATATGGAACTCGAGGCCGCCTTGCGCGACCAGGTGGGACAGGCCATGGGCCGTCCCGTTCCCAACGCCCCCATCACGAAGCTGAAGGGCGAGGCGAGCAGCCGCTCGTACTACCGCGTTGGCGCGCCGCCCGAGAGCTGGGTGGTGATGGTGATGCCGCCCGACGCGACGAAGAAGAGCGACGAGGCCACCAAGGGCGAGCCGCCCAAGGAGCTGCCCTTCATCAACGTGCACCGCTACCTGGAGAAGCTGGGCGTGCGGGTGCCGCGCATCCACCGCTACGACGAACCGGCGGGGATGATGGTGATTGAAGATTTGAGTGACATCACCTTCGAGTCCGCGCTGGAGGGCGGCAAGCACCACGAGGCGCTCTACACCCGCGCCGTGGACCTGCTGGCGCGCCTGCGCGCGGCGGCGGAGAAGGCGGAGGACCCGGACTGCCTGGCCTTCACCCGCGCCTTCGACGAGGACCTCTACGACTGGGAGCTGCACCACTTCCGCGAGTGGGGCCTGGAGGCGTGGAGTGGCAAGAAGCCCACGGACGCCGAGCGCGCCGAGCTGGACGCCACCTTCCGCGACATCGCCCGGCAGCTGGCCGCCGCGCCGCGTGGCTTCACGCACCGCGACTACCAGAGCCGCAACATCATGATGAAGGAGGGCGAGCTGGTCGTCATCGACTTCCAGGACGCGCTCCAGGGCCCGCGCCAGTACGACCTGGTGGCGCTCCTGCGCGACAGCTACGTGGAGCTGGACCGCGACTTCGTGGACGCGATGCTGGACCGCTACATCGCCACCTTCCAGGAGGTGAGCGGCGAGCGCATCGACGCGGCGTCCTTCAAGGCCTTCTTCGACCTGCTCACCATCCAGCGCAAGCTGAAGGACGCGGGCCGCTTCGAGTTCATCAACCGGGTGAAGGGCAACCCGGGCTTCCTGGTGTCCATCCCCGCGTCGCTGCGCTACGTGCGTGACGGCTTCGCGCGGCGGCCGGAGCTGCGCAAGCTGCAGGACCTGGTGGCGAAGTACGTCCCGGAGCTGGCGGCCTGAGATGAAGGCCATGGTCCTCTGCGCGGGCCTGGGCACGCGCCTGCGCCCGCTCACCGAACGCTGGCCCAAGCCGGCGATGCCATTCTTGGGACAGCCGCTGCTGCGCTACCACCTGGCGGTGCTGAAGGCCGCGGGCGTGACGGCGGTGGGCATCAACACCCACCACCTGCCGGACACCATGGAGGCGGTGGCCCGCGCCGAGTGCGCTCGCGCGGGGCTGCCGCTGCACGTGGTGAACGAGCCCGTCATCCAGGGCACCGGCGGCGGCATCCGCGGCCTGCGGGACTTCCTGTCGGACGGCGACTTCATCGTCTTCAACGGCGACATCCTCTACCCGGTGGACCTGCGGCCGGTGGTGGCCGTGCACCAGGCGTCCGGCGCGCTGGCCACCATGGTGCTGCAGCCCATGCCAGCGGGGGAGACGTACGCCGCGGTGGAGCTGGACGCGGAAGGGCGCGTGCGCCGCATCGCCGGCCATGGCCCTGGCGGTGAGGGCCTGTCGCCGTGGCACTTCACCGGCGTGCACGTGATGTCGCCGCGCGTCTTCGACTTCATGTCGCCGCGAGGTGAGGAGGACATCAACCGCGAAGTCTATGTCCGTGCCATGGAGGCTGGGCAGATGGTGCGTGGCGTGCGGGTGGACGGGTACTGGTCCGACCTGGGCACGCCGTCGCGCTACCTCGCCACCGTGCAGGACGTGCTTGCCGGGCGCGTGCGGCTGGAGTGGCTGGGCGCGGACTCACCGCTGGCGGGAACCGCGCGCGGCGCGAGTGGCACCTGGGCGCAAGCGGAGGCCCGCATGGACGGCACGGCGAAGGGCCCGGTGTACCTGGGGCGGGGCAGCGCGGTGGCCGCCGGAGCCACGGTGGGGCCGGGCGTGTCGCTGGAGCCGGGCGCGAAGGTAGCTGCGGGGGCGCGGCTCTCGCGAGCCACCGTCTTCGAGGACACCGAGGTGTCCTCCGAGGAGTCGCTCTCCGAGGTGCTCGCCTGGGGCGTGCACCGGATTGCCGCGCCCTTGAAGGGGCGCTGAGCGTCGCCGCTCAGGCGGCGTGGTAGCGGGCCAGCACGCAGGTGACGTTGTCGTTGCCACCTGCGGCGTTGGCCATGTCGATGAGCTGCGAGCAGGCCTTCTCCAGCTCCGGCGTGCGCTGCAGGATTTCCTGCATCTGCGCGTCCGTCACCATGCCGCTCAGGCCGTCCGAGCAGAGCAGGAAGACATCATCCTCCTGCGGCTCCACGCGGGAGACATCCACCTGGACGTTCTCCTTCATGCCCAGCGCGCGGACGATGACGTTCTTGTGGGGGAAGTTCTCAATCTCCTCCGGCGAGAGCTTCTTCGCCTTGAGGTAGTCGTTGAGGAGGGAGTGGTCCTCCGTCACCTGCTTCAGGGCGCCGCCGCGGAAGTAGTACACGCGGCTGTCGCCGACGTGGCCCACGTAGACGGCAGTCTGCCCGAAGTGCACCGTGACGATGGTGGTGCCCATGCCCTTGTACTTGGACTCGGAGCTGGCCTTCTCGAAGATGCGCGCGTTGGCGAGCTTGATGCCGGTGGCGAGCCGGTTCTCGTCATAGTTGCGCGTCTTGTCCATCTTGAAGGGCCAGGTGCAGTCCTGGTCCTTGGACGTGAGCTTGTAGAACTCGCCGAGCTCGTCCACCGCGATGCGGCTGGCGATTTCTCCAGACGAGTGGCCGCCCATGCCATCCGCCACGCAGAAGAGAAACTCTTCCGGGAGCATCAGGAAGTTGTCCTCGTTGTGATTCCGCTTCATCCCAACGTGGGTGCTGCCAGCTACCTCGATGCGCATGCGCGAGAACTCTTCTAAAGGGGCGAGAAAACGTGGCGCTGGAGGTTAACAAAGCGCTCGGAAATCGGTCAAAACTCGTGCATCCCGGCCTGACAGGCAGGGGCACTTCGGGCAGGGCCTCAAGGAACCGGCTCGAAGCTCAGCACATCCCCTTCCTGGGTGCCGCTGGCCGCGAGGACACCCGCGGGAAGCTCCAGGACTGAGCGTGACTGGAAATACACGGATGTCGCACGCCAGGGCGGCAAGGCGGGCATCTGCTTGACGATGCGGCCCTGGGCGTCCAGGAACAGCACGTCAATGGGGATGCGCATGAAGAAAGTGTGGATGGAGTTACAGGGGACGATATGGAGCCCCTGGCCCACCTCCAGCGAGCGGCGCCCCATGAGTCCCTTGAACCGTTGGAGGAACGAGGTGGCCTTGTCGGCCCGGTCCGCCAGCAGCCGTTGCCGCGTCTCGTTGTTCACCTTCCAGCGCATGTAGCGCCTTCTACCCCATGCTCGAGCCCCTGGCGCGTCCTCTCCACCTGGTCCTCGTTTCTCCCCAGATTCCCCCCAACACCGGCAACGTCGCCCGCCTGTGCGCCGTGACGGGTTGCCGGCTCATCCTGGTGGAGCCCCTGGGCTTCTCCATTGACGACCGGCAGCTCAAGCGGGCGGGGCTGGACTACTGGGACAAGGTATTTCTCCGCCTGTATCCAACCTACGCGGCCTATGCGGCGGACTACCCGGACGCCCGGCGCTGGCTCTTCTCCGCCCGGGCTGAAACATCCCTGTATGAGGCCCGGTTCGAGGAGGGGGACCACCTGGTGTTCGGCTCGGAGGTGTCCGGGCTGGCGCCGGAGGTGATGGAGGGGGGCACGGGGACGGCCGTCACCATTCCCATGCTGGAGGACCGCCGGAGCCTGAACCTGTCCACGTCGGTGGGAATCGGGACCTATGAGGCCCTGCGACAGGTCCGTTTCGCCGGAGCGGGCAGGCAAGCGCCCCCGGCAAGTTGAGGGGCCGTGTAGAGGGACTACACTGCGGCGACGCATGACCCCGTCGCAGGCCGCCGAAGCGCTCTATTCCGCCCACAAGTCCCGAGCCACCGGGAGGCTCACGCTTTCCTCGGGAGGGCGCGAGTCCCGGCTGTGGCTGCGCGAGGGGAACCTCGTGGGGACGCAGTTGGGCTTCGGGTTCCAGAGCCCGGCGCAGGCCCTGCTCCAGTCCGGGCTGCTGGACGCGGAGGCGCTGGACACGCTGTGGGCGCGGGGCGGGGCAGGGGTTCCGGACGAGGAGACGCTGGAGGCGTTCAACCTGGTGCCGGAGGTGGTGGCGGAGCAGCAGGTGCTCGCGCATGTCCGGCGGTTGAGTGTGCTGGCGGAGCAGGCCGCGTTCGAACCGGGGACGGTGGAGGCGGAGGGGTTTCAGCCCATCGCGGGCGTGCGGGTGGTGCGCGCGGCGCTGGAGGGGCCGATTCATGGCGGCGCGGCGGCGCGGGTGTTCCGGTGCGAGGATGTCGAAGCCTGTGGGCCGTGGCTCGCGGATGCTTCGGAGCGGGCGTTCCTGGAGACGTTGGCGGAGTTCCGTGAGCCGGAGTCGCTGACGCCCGCGCAGGAAGCGCTGCTGCTCGTGCTGGAGCGCGAGGGCTGGGTGCAGGCGCTCTCCGTGGAGGACTGGGAGGCGCGCGAGCGGGTTCGACGGGAGGAGGAAGAGGCTCGGCAGCGAGCGGAGGAGGAGGCGCGGCTCGAAGAGGAGCGGCGGCGGGAGGAGGAGGCTCGGCAGCGAGCGGAGGAGGAGGCGCGTCTCGAAGAGGAGCGGCGGCGGGCGGAGGAGGAGCGGCTCGAGGCGGAGCGGCTTGCCGAGGAGGCTCGGCTCGCGGAGGCGGCTCGGCTCGAAGAAGAGCGCCGTGTGGCGGAGGAGGCTCGCCTCGCTGAAGAGGCTCGGCTGGCAGAGGAAGCGCGCCTTGAAGAGGAGCGTCGGCTCGCGGAAGAGGCTCGGCTCGCTGAAGAAGTGCGCTTGGCTGAAGAGGCCCGGCTGGCGGAAGAGGCTCGGCTGGCGGAAGAGGCCCGTCTCGCAGAGGTCGCTAGGCTTGAGGCGGAGCGCCTAGCGGAAGAAGCTCGCCTCGCAGAAGAGGCCCGTCTCGCCGAAGAAGCTCGCCTCGCGGAAGAGGCTCGTCTCGCCGAAGAAGCTCGCCTCGCAGAAGAGGCCCGTCTCGCGGAAGAGGCTCGTCTCGCGGAAGAGGCACGGCTCGAAGAAGAGCGTCGTCTGGCGGAAGAGGCTCGTCTCGCGGAAGAGGCTCGTCTCGAAGAAGAGCGTCGCCTCGCGGAAGAGGCACGGCTCGAAGAAGAGCGTCGTCTGGCGGAAGAGGCTCGTCTCGCGGAAGAGGCTCGTCTCGCAGAAGAGGCTCGCGTAGCCGAAGAAGCGCGCGTTGCCGAAGAAGCGCGCTTGGCTGAAGAGGCTCGGCTGGCGGAAGAAGCGCGGCTCGAAGAAGAGCGTCGCGTGGCCGAAGAGGCTCGGCTCGCAGAAGAGGCGCGGCTGGCGGAAGAGGCTCGGCAGCGAGCGGAGGAGGAGGCGCGTCTCGAAGAGGAGCGTCGGCTCGCGGAAGAGGCTCGGCTCGCAGAAGAGGCTCGCGTAGCCGAAGAAGCGCGCTTGGCTGAAGAGGCTCGGCTGGCGGAAGAGGCCCGTCTCGCAGAGGTCGCTCGGCTTGAGGCGGAGCGCCTTGCTGAAGAGGAACGGCGTCTTGCGGAGGAGGCGCGTCTTGCCGAAGAGGCTCGGCTTGAGGCGGAGCGCCTAGCTGAAGAGGCCCGTCTCGCCGAAGAAGCTCGCCTCGCAGAAGAGGCTCGTCTCGCGGAAGAGGCACGGCTCGAAGAAGAGCGTCGCCTCGCGGAAGAGGCTCGTCTGGCGGAAGAGGCACGGCTCGAAGAAGAGCGTCGTCTGGCGGAAGAGGCTCGTCTCGCGGAAGAGGCTCGTCTCGAAGAAGAGCGTCGCCTCGCGGAAGAGGCACGGCTCGAAGAAGAGCGTCGTCTGG
>NZ_VHLC01000146.1:0-17058 GCF_006547355.1 Myxococcus sp. AB036A
GGGCAAGCGGGGGCGGGACTTGGAGCTGCTGGCGGACGCGGAGGCCGCCATGCAGATGCTGCTGGAGAACGCGGGGGCCAAAGCGCTGGCGGTGGCGTCCCTCCACGGGGGGGCCCAGGTGGCCCTGGCGCTCCAGGCGAAGCACCCCGCCGTGGGAGGCCTGTGTCTGGTGGCCCCGGCCCTGGTGGCGCCGGAAGTCCTGTCCCGGGTGACGTGCCCGCTCCTGGTGGTACAGGGGGAGGAGGACACCCGGCTGCCGCGGGCCGCCGTCTCCGCCGCTATCGCTCGGACGGGAGGCGACTTGGAGGTCATCGATGATGCCGGACCTACCTTCCAGCGGAACCTTCCTCAGGTCGGCCGAGCTGTCGCGGCCTGGCTGCGGCGGCTCTCCGGCGGTTGACCGTTGTATCGCAAACCATCGTACTTCTTCACGTTTCTCCTCCTTGCCGCCCTTGCACGCAGGGAGAGGGGACATCCAGACTGTCGGTGCAGACCCAATCGTTGTGACGTTCGTTCGTAAGGGTCTTCCAGACGCGTGTTTCGTTTCTCAAGGAGTGGCCTGATGCGGAAGGTGCGATGGACCCTGGGTGGCGCGGCGTTGGCCCTGACGCTGTCGGCCGCCTGTGCGTCCGCTTCTCGTGAGCAGGACACGCCGCCTACCGCGAATCTGCGGGCGCTCGATGCGCGGGACGTGGTGGCGGGCGCCATCGTCGTGGACTTCAAGGACGGCACGACGAAGGCGGAGTTCGACGCCTGGGAGGCCGACTGGGGCGTCGACCTGGAGCTCAACTCTGTGGAGAGCGCCGACGAGGCCCTCACGGTGGCGGTGGGCGTGGACGACGTGGACGGGGTGCTCGAGCGCATCCGCCAGCACCCGGCCGTGGAGGCCGCCGAGCCGATGATGGAGGTCCGCGCCAGTTTCACGCCGAACGACCCGCACTTCGCGCAGCAGTGGAACCTGCGGATGATCGACATGCCCAAGGCCTGGGAGCGCAACCGGGGCAAGGGCGTGGTGGTGGCGGTGCTGGACACCGGCATCGCGTACGAGGACCACGGCGACTTCAAGCGGGCGCCGGACCTCAAGGGCGTGAAGTTCGTGAAGGGCTTCGACTTCGTCAACGACGACGAGCACGCCAACGACGACCACGGGCACGGCACGCACGTGGCGGGCACCATCGCCCAGGCCACCAACAATGGCGAAGGCGTGGCGGGCGTGGCCTTCGAGGCGACGCTGATGCCCGTCAAGGTGCTCAACCACTTCGGTGGCGGGAACACGGCGGACATCGCGGACGCCATCCGCTTCGCGGCGGACAAGGGGGCGGACGTCATCAACCTGTCCCTGGGCGGCGGGGCGTACTCGCAGGTGATGGCCAGCGCGGTGGAGTACGCGCGCAAGAAGGGCGTCACCGTGGTGGCCGCGGCCGGCAACGGCGGGCGTGCGACGGTGGAGTTCCCCGCGGCCTACCCGGGCGCGGTGGCGGTGTCGGCCGTGGGGCCGGACGGTGTGCTGGCGCCGTATTCCTCCTACGGCAAGGAGTTGGACATCGCCGCGCCGGGCGGTGACAAGCGCCGGGGCGACCAGGGGGGCATCCTCCAGAACACCCTCGACCCGCGCGACGTCTCGCGCTTCGTCTACGCGTCCTACCAGGGCACCAGCATGGCCACGCCGCACGTCGCGGCGGTGGCGGCGATGCTCTACGCGGCCGGCGCCAAGGGACCAGACGAGGTGGAGCAGGCCCTCTACGCGGGCGCGAAGAAGTCTGCGGACCAGGCGTGGAGCGAGCAATACGGCCACGGCCTGCTCAACGCCGAGGCGTCGCTCGCGTCGCTGCGCGGCGGCGGCCAGGCGCAGTGGCCGCCGCTGTACTGGGCGCTGGCGCTGCTGGCGTTCGTACTGCTGACGCTGCGAGGCCGTGCGCGGCCGGGCTACCTCAACGTGCTGGTGCGGCCCGCCTTCCTCATCCCGCTGTTGCTCTCGACGGTGGGCGCCTTCTTCCTGCGCGGCTGGTTCGGGGGCGCTGAGGGGGCCGCGGGGGACGTGGTGCAGGTGGCGTCGCTGCCCCTGCCGGACTGGGAGCGCATCATCTTCGGCCGGGGCCGGACGGTGAACCCGCTGTTCTACAGCGCGCTCATCCCGCTGCTCCTGTCGCTGCCGGCCATCAAGTGGCGGGGGCTGCGGTCGGCCATGGGGGGCCTGGCGCTCGGCTTCGCGGGCTTCCTGGCCTACACGGCCTGGGCCGGAGCGCCGGCGCTGGCGTGGCTGCCCTTCGCGTTCCTCGCCAAGCCCTGGCTGGGCTTCAACACCGTCATCTGCCTCGTCATCGCCCGCGCGATGCTCCAGAAGGAGGACGCATGAAGCTCACTGGCCGCGTCGTCTTCCGTGACATCGAAACGGGCGTCTGGGTGCTGGAGGGAGACGACGGCACCACGTACCAGCTCGCTGGCGGGGACCGGAAGCTGAAGAAGGACGGTCAGCGCATCGAAGCAGAAGGCCGCGTGGACGGGGACACACTCACCAGCGCCATGGTGGGTCCCATCTTCCACGTCAGCACGTACCGCTTCGTCTGAAGCGGCACGGCGTGGGTCAGGGCTTCAGCCCTGGCCCGGTTTGGATGCGGTGCGCGCGAATCTGCCGCTCCCGCTCCTCGTAGTAGGCCTCCATGGGCAGCTCCCCTCGTCGAGCCGAGGCGCGGAGCGCGCTCAACGCCTTGCGCTCCGCGTGCAGCGCGGGGGCCTGGGGGGACTCCAGTGTCGGCAGCGGATGCTGCGCGTCGTAGAAGTTGAGGGCCAACCCTCGCGAGTCCACGGCCACCAGCAGGCCCAGTGACACCGTGGCCCCCACCACCCAGGGAAGCATCAGTCGCACCAGGGAAGGCGTGGGGCCGGGCTCTTGGGCCTCCTCGTCGCTGGCGCGTGCGCCGGGCCCCCAGACGCCAGGCTGCCGCCGCGCGTAGGCGAGCAGGGCGCTCATGCCCGCCCAGCCCGCCGCGGCGAGCACGAGCACCAGGCGGGGGTCTGTCGCTTCAGACGTCGCTTCGGAGGCATCTGTGCCCAGTGCCTTGGCGGACAGGAAGAGCACTGAGGACACCAGGTTGTTGGCCGCGTGGGCGCCAATGGCGGGCCACAGCGAGCCGGTGCGCAGGTAGAGCCAGCCGAAGAGCAGGCCCAGCTCCGTGCGAGCCAGGAAGCCCACCGGGTCCAGGTGGAAGGCGCTGAACACCACGGCGGAGATGACCAGGGGCGCGGTGGTGGGCGCGGGTGCCGGTGGGGTGAGGCCTCGCTGGAAGATGCCGCGGAAGAAGAACTCCTCGCAGAAGGGCGCGGCCACCGACACACCCGTGAGGATGATGGCCAGCTCCAGCGGCGTCTGATCCGCGAACAGCTTCGAGCTGTCGAACATCCGCGTCAGCCACTCCGGCGCCACCGACTGGGCCAGGAACTGGATGGGAACCACCAACGCGAAGAAGTTCGCCACGCCCAGGAGGAAGCCGAAGACGGTGGCCGCTCGCGGCGCTGGCAGCAGCCCCGTGTAGAGGACCGGGCGCCAGCCCGCGTTGCGCAGCATCACCCAGCCCAGGCCCAGGAACACGACCAGCTCGGTGAACCAGATGCCGAAGGCTGGGTTCGCGAGCTGGACGGTGCCGCCCACGAGGATGAACGCGCCGAGTGCAAACGCGGCGCTCACCACCGCGAGCCATTTGGGGCTCGTGCTGAAGCGGGTGCCAGAGGGCGGCCCTGGTGGAGGGGGCGCAACATCGCTGGGGGGGGCGTCTTCCAACGGGCTTTCTCCTATTCCTCTCGTGCTCGAACCTTGACGCCCTTCATCCTGGCTCGAGCAGCGCGGCGGCGGGCGCGGACGGGGCCAGGGAGGGCCGCTCAGCCGCGCTTCAGGTACCCACGGATGTCGTCCACGAGCTGTGTGCGGGCCTGCTGCTCGGTGGCGGCGGGGCCCAGCGTCAGCTTCTTGTCGGCCTCGATGAGCAGCTTCTGGTCCAGGAGGAACGCCACCGCGTTCTCCAGCGTCACCTTGGCCAGGGATTCGGAGGCGGTGATGCGGCCGGCGTGGTACTCCGCGCGGCCCGTTTCCAGAGCCATCTTCACGAAGGACTTCCGGTCCTCCGCGGCGCCGGTGGCCACGTCCTGGAGCGTCAGGGCCGCCAGCAGGTAGGCCTCCAGGTAGTCGCGCAGCATGTCGGCCAGGAACTCCAGGTCCGGACGCGCGTGGGCCTCGGGGGCCACGCGGAGCGTCTCGTTCTCCTCGAGCACCAGACCCATGCGCTCCAGCCGCTCCACCGTCTCCGCGAAGATGGAGTCGAACGTGGTGCCCACCCGGTAGATGAACTCCACCTTGAAGAGGCGGGACAGGAACAGCGCGCGCTCCTTCACGGTGTCGTAGGGCGCGGGGCTGCCGCTGGCCAGCATGGCGTTGGCCACGAGGCTCCGGGAGGCCACCAGGTTCATCAGCGTGTTCTTGTAGAAGGACAGCTCCGGGCGGCGTGCCTCCTCCACCTGGTAGATGACCTCGCCACGCGCTTCCTGGGTGCGCACCATCTCGTCGGAGATGAACGTGCGCATGGCGTCCTGGATGGCGCCCATCGTCTCCGGGTTGCTGGGGGCGTTGCGCATCTCCACCGACTGCGGCGAGCCCTCCTCCACGGCGATTCGGCGCAGGATGTTGATGCGGTCCGCCATCTCCCGCTGCGTCAGGCCGCGGCGCCGGTGCGAGAGCAGGGCGGTGCTGACCAGCGCGTGCGGCGTCACCGTGGACACCTTGCTGATGCCGTACATCACCCGGTTGCCCAGCGCGCGGACGAGCCCCTTCTTCTGCTCGTCCGACACCGGTTCGTCCGGATTGATGCCACGCGCCTGCATGAACGCGCGCAGGGAGATGGGCTCATCGAAGCCCAGGTGGATGCGGCCGTACCGCGCCGCCAGCACCTTGGGCGTGCTCAAGAGCGCCTTGAGGTCCTCGGGCTTCTTTTCTCCGCCAGCCAGCTCCTTCGAGTAGCTGCTGGACTCGACGACCTTCTCGTAGTCGATGGCCACCGGCACGAAGATGAGGTCATCGCGCGCGCCCTCCAGCACGGACTCCACCTGCCAGGTGAACATGCCCAGCTTGGGCAACAGCAGCTTGCCCGTGCGCGAACGGCCGCCTTCCGGGAAGAACTCCTGGTGGATGCCGTCGTGCACCAGCTTGCGCACGTAGGCCTTGAAGGACGCGGCGTAAACCTTGTCGCCCTTGAAGGAGCGCCGGAGGAAGAACGCGCCACAGCGGCGGAAGAACGTGCCCAGGGGCCAGAAGGAGAGGTTGGCGCCCGCGGCCACCAGGGGCACCGCGTAGCCCCGGTTCCACAGCACCCAGCTCATCACCAGGTAGTCGACGTGGCTCTTGTGGCTGGGGCACAGGACGATGGGCGCGTGGCTCGCGGCCTTGAGCGCGCGGTGGAGGCCAGCCTCGTCCACGTGCATGCCGTCATAGATGCGGTTGAACACCCACTCCAGCACGGGGGAGGTAAATGCCAGCGCGGTGGGGCTGGGCTTGGCGGCAATGGCCTCCAGGTTGCGGCGAGCCTCGCGCAGGACACTCTCCGGCTTGCGCCCGGATTCCGCCGCGCACTCCTCCACCACCTTGCGCAGGGACCTGTCGCGCAGCGTCTCCTCGATGACGCGCGAGGCGGGCTTCACCGGCGGACCGAACACGGCCCGTGTTTCGCGCGCGAGGTGGACGTGGAGACTGCTACGCGCCTTGCGGGCGAGCAGTTCGTCCGAGTCGCGAGGGTTCTCCGCGACGAAGCGCTGCAGGTCGATGGGCTCGCCCACGCGGAACTGCGCGCGCTTGTAGTTGCGGAAGAAGGCCAGCATCGAGTGCAGGAAACCCGGTGCCTCGGGGCTGCCGAACACCACGTCCACCCAGTTGGGCTTCAGGCGCGCGGGGCGCTTCTCCCAGACGAACAGCTCCGGCACCAGGTACACGGGCTTGTCGGACTGGCGGGCCATGGCCACCAGGGCGGGGAAGGGGTCCTCGCGCGTCTCCTTCCCGGAGGGACGGAGCAGGGCGGTGCGGCGCAGGAAGACCAGGCCGCTGCCCCCCGTCTGCCGGGCGTGCTCGAAGCGTTGCGTGAAGTCACCGCTCTGTTTCGCCTGTCGCCAGGGTCTGGTGAACCATGGCCGCAGGTTCACCACGGCGCGCACGGGCGGCAGCGCCCGGCGCACCATGGCCCACGTCAGGTAGAGGAAGTTCACCCAGGCGGTGGTGCGCATGACGTGCACCACGAAGCCCTTGGCGTGCAGGTTCCGGAGCTCTGTTTCCGCTTCCGGCGGGAAGTGCACGCTCTCCAGGTAGCGCGTTCCCAGCGCCCGGCCCATGGGGCCGAATTCGTCCTTCAGTGAGGACGCTCCCTGATTCGCAGACGGTGACAGCGCGGTCTCCAAGAATGCTCCCGGCTACATGTTGTCGGGCGTGGGAATGCCCAGCAGCGTCAGTCCCGCGGCCAGAGTAACCCGGGCGGCGTCGATGAGGGCGAGTCGCGCGGAACGCAGCGCGTCATTGCCTTCGACGTTGATGCGCTTGTCGCGCTCCTGGTTGCCCAGCGTGTAGTAGCGGCTGAGCGCCGACGCCACGTCGAGCAGCAGTCTCGCCACGAGGCTGGGCTCATACTGCTCCGCCGCGTCGCGGACCACCTCGGGCAGGCGCATGATTTCGCGCAGCAGGGCCTGCTCCTCGGGGAGCGTCAGCAGGGCCGCGTCGTAGCTGGCCGGCGCGCCACCGCCCTTGCGCAGCACGTTGACGGCGCGCGCGTGGGCGTACTGGAGATAGGGGCCGGTGTGGCCCTCGAAGCTGAGCACCTCGTCCCAGTCGAAGGTGTAGTCGCTGGCGCGCTTGTGCTTGAGGTCGCCGAAGGCAATGGCGCCCAGGGCGATCTGCTCGGAGAGGGCGTCCGCGTCATCCGTCTGGATGCGGCCGGCCTCCACGTTCTCCCGCACCTTGACGGAGACGCGGTCGCGCGCCTCGTCCAGCACGTCGTTGAGCTGAACCACCTGGCCCTTGCGCGTGCTCATGCCGTGGATGCGGCCGAACGCGACGTGGACGGCGCGGTCGGCCCAGGGCAGGTCCATCTCCTTCAGCGTGCGGAACACCTGCCGGAAGTGCAGCGCCTGGTCCTGCGCGACGACGTAGAGCGACTTGTCGAATTGGAAGCGCTCGTACCGGTCTTGCGCGGCGGCCAGGTCACGCGTGGCGTACAGCGTGCTGCCGTCGTTCTTCTTCAGCAGGATGGGCGGCTCGTTCTCCGCGTAGGGCAGGTCGACGATGAGCGCGCCCTGCGACTCCTTCACGCCGGGCTTCTTCGCAATCTGGTCGACGACCGCGTCCATCTTCCCCTGGTAGCGGCTCTCTCCCTCGATGTGCTCGAACTCGATGCCCATCCGCGCGTAGATCTTCTTGAAGCCCTTGATGCTGGTGTCCCGGAACTGGTTCCAGAGCTTGAGGGCCTCGGCGTCACCGGCTTCCATGCGGCGGAAGAAGGCGCGGGCCTTCTCGTCGAACTCGGGCTCGGCCTCGGCGCGCTTGTTGGCCTTGACGTACACCTCCACCAGGTGGCCCATGTCGTCGATGCGGGCCGGGTCGCCGTACTCCTGGAAGCCCACGGCCACCAGGCCGAACTGTTTGCCCCAGTCGCCCAGGTAGTTGATGCCTTCCACCCGCCAGCCCAGCGCCCGGTAGATGTTGGCGATGCAGTGGCCGAGGAACGTCGTGCGGATGTGGTGGAAGCCAATGGGCTTGGCGATGTTCGGCGACGAGTA
Source organism: Myxococcus sp. AB036A (assembly GCF_006547355.1). Taxonomy (NCBI): domain Bacteria; kingdom Pseudomonadati; phylum Myxococcota; class Myxococcia; order Myxococcales; family Myxococcaceae; genus Myxococcus; species Myxococcus sp. AB036A. The sequence goes on from NZ_VHLC01000146.1 coordinate 7,804, forward strand.
GTCGATGGCCACCGTCTTGCCGCGGCCCGCGTCCTCGTCACCGCCGTAGCGGATGCCCGCGCCTCGCGCGGCGTCGATGACCTCCGCCGTGAAGGGCAGGATGGGGAAGCGCGCGTTGACGTACGGACCCACGGCCTTGATTTCCAGCCCGGGGACGCTGAGCGACTGCGCCAGCCCGGCGGCGATGGCGGGGGGGGCCTTCTTCTGGGCCTTGGCGAGAGGGAAGGTGGCGAAGCTGAGGTCGCCGTGCGCCGGCTCGGCGGGCTTGACCTGGGCTTCGATGTCGGCGGCCGGTACGCCCAGGGCAGTGGCAAGAGCCTGGGCGAAGGCGGCGCGGTAACGGGAGTAGACGGATGTGCTCATGGGACCGCGGGGATACTAGACAAACCGAGGTGGCTTCCGGCCACCTCTTGTTCGCGCCCGCGGCGAATCCCCCAATCAAGGCACGGCGGGGGCTCGCCGGCTGGGCCGGACCACCGCGGAGACGGTGTCCAGCAGCTTGGGCAGGTTGAGGGGCTTTTCGAAGAAGCCGTCGATGCGCTCCAGCCCCTGGCCCGAGGTGAGTGACGCCACCTCGGTGGCTCCGGAGATGATGTACACGACGATGTCCGCCAGCGACTCGTTGCCACGGATGTAGCGGAGCACCGACTGCCCGTCCTCCTCGCTCAGCCGCAGGTCGAGCAGGACCATGGCTGGCCGGATGTGGGAGAGAATGGACCGTGCCTCGGATGCGCCCGAGGTGGCCATCACCCGGTAGCCCTCCTGCTCCAGCACCTGCTGCAGCACCTCGCGGCAGTCGGCGTCGTCCTCCACCAGCAGGATGCCGCCGCTCTTGGGCGCCGCCTGGGTCATCTCCGGCGCGCTGACGGCGCCGGCGAACATGGGGAGCACCATCTGGAACGTGCTGCCCTCGCCCAGGACGCTGCTGCTCTCCATGCGTCCGCCGTGGAGGGCGACAATCTTCCCCACCAGAGGCAACCCGAGCCCCGCACCGGGCGGCCGGGGCATGCCCGGGGTGGCGCGGTAGAAGGCGTCGAAGACGTGCTCCAGGGCCTCGCTGGACATGCCCGGACCGCTGTCCTTCACGGTCAGCATCGCCAGGCCATCCTCGGCGGAGACGCGCACCTCGACGGTGTCGTCCGCCTCGCTGTGGTGGATGCCGTTCTCCACGAGGTTGTGGATGGCCTCGGCGATGCGCTCTCGGTCGCCGCGGACGAACACCTCGGGGCAGGGGGGAATCACCACGCGCACCTTGCAGTGCTCCGCGAGCGCCCCCAGTGAGCGCACCACTTCCTCCGCCACGGCCTTGAGGCCGAAGGGGCGCTGATTGAGCTGCATCTTCCCGGACTGGAGCCGGGACATGAGCAGCAAATCGTTCACCATGCGCAGCATCCGGTCCGAGTTCCGGTCGCAGATCTGCACCGCGCGGCGCTGGGCATCCGTGAGGGGCCCCAGCTTCTCGCGGCCCATCATCGCCAGGTAGGACTTGATGGTGGTGAGCGGGTTCTTCAGGTCGTGCGAGACGTTGCCCAGCAGCTCCTCGCGGTTCTGTTCCAGGCTCTTGAGGCCAGCGATGGCCGTCTGCAGGTCCTTGTTGCGGCGGGCGCTGTCGTCACGCAGGCGCGCCACCTCGTAGGCGGCGGTGAGCTGCGCGGCCAGTGACTGCAACAGCGTGTCGGACGGTTCGCGCCGGGAGCCCAGCACCACCAGGACGCCACCAACGCCCTGCGGGCCCTCGAGTGGCACGGCGACCGTGTCCCCATCACGCAGCAGCGCCTTCTGGGAGAAGGCCCGGCCCACCACACCCTCACCGGGGACGGCGGCGGTGACGCGGTCGTCGTAGCGGCCTCGCACGTGCTCGACGTGGAGCTGCTCCCGAGATGGGAAGTAGCGCGCCACGTAGCAGACCTTCGGCTTGAGGAGCGTGTGGATGGTCTGCAGGTGGGAGCGGAGCGCTTCGGTGGGCCCCGCGTTGTCCGTCAGGTGCCGAGACATCTCCAGCAGGGCGCGGTGAGCCACATCCGCATCCACCGAGGGGAGCGGCTTCGCGGGCCGCTTCGGAGTCTTCTTGGCCGCCTTCGCAACCGGACGCAGCGGTACGACTTCCGCCAGCGTCCCCTTCTTCTTTGAGCGCACGGGGTGAATCCTTGCTCAAGTTCCGCGCGCATGTGAACGGCCTCTGGCTTCCGAGGCCTTCCGGAGGACAGTGGCCGTGTCGGCTGGCCGACAGCCGGGGCTCAGGCCCGGCGCTGGATGCGCTGGTCGTTGCCCAGGGCGTAGGGCTCCACCAGCAGCGGCTGCACCTTCTCCTGGTAGCCCTCCACGGAGAAGCCGCCTTCCGCCAGCGCGCTGAGTACGGACGTCTGCACCCGGCGAGCCGTCTCATCGGCGGTGAGCAGCTTCAGCATGGGCTCGCGCGCCGGCTCGTACTTGAAGACGCCCAGCGCCTTGAGCGCGGCGATCTTCACGTCGTCCGACATGTCCTCCAGGAAGGGCACCACCGCGGGGGGGATGCGAGGGTCCTGGCTGCCGGCCACGTGGTGCAGCAGCACCACCTTCTTCTCCGGGTTGCGAGTGTAGTAGGCGGACAGGTGCTGGAGCGTGTTCACGCAGGCGGTGATGGTCTCCTCCTCGGAGGTCAGCTCACCGAGCAGCCGCAGGGCCCACGAGGCGGCCTGCTCGCTGGTGCGCAGGAACTCCAGGATGGGCGGCACGGCCACGTCCTTGCCGAAGCTCTTCACCAGCTCGAACGTGTGCTCCTTCTCATCCGCGTCCGTGGTGAGCGGGTCCACGGTGAGGGTGAAGCGGCTGAGCAGCACGGACACGGCCTCGGGGACCTTCATTTCCCCTAACTGCTGGATGGCCTTCTGCCGGGTCGCGGGGTCGCCGTACTTCTGGGTGACCTTGGGCTTGAGCTTGAGGGCTTTCTCGGGGCCCGAGCCGCCCGTGAAGATGTCTAAGAGGCCCATGTGCGCGTGTGCTCCATATGGTTCGGCGGCGTGAGAAGGTGGGGCGCAGTCCGTCTATGACGGTGCGACGCCCAGGACAAGAGGCAAGAGGCTAGAGCGTCAGCTCGCGGCGGACGTCGCCCTGGTAGGCCCGGGCGAGCGCCTCGGCGGCGGCCCGAGCCTCGGCGGTTGTTTCCTCGGGAACCTTCACTTGAAGGTGGAGGTACAGGTCGCCCTGCGCTCCGCCCTTGAGCGAGGGAACACCGCGCCCCTTCAGCCGCATGCGGCGGCCGGATTGGGAGTGGGGGAGCACCTTCACGGTGACTTCCCCCTGGAACGTGGGGACGCGCACGTCGGCGCCGAGCAGGGCCTCGGAGACCGTCACTGGCAGATCGAGGTGCAGGTCGTCACCTTCGCGACGCACGAGGGGATGTTCGGCCACCTCGGTCTCGATATAGAGGTCGCCTGGGGGGCCGCCTCGCGTCCCCGCCGCGCCCTGGCCGGAGAGCCGCACCTTCGAGCCGGTGTGCACGCCCGCGGGAATCTTCACCGTCAGCCGGGCCAGCTCCTCCTTCACACCCGAGCCCCCGCATTGGGGGCAGGGCGGCGCGGCCTTGCCCGTGCCGTGGCAGTTGGGGCACGCGCCCGCGCCACCGAACAGGCTCCCGGAACGCCGGGAGCGGCCCGTACCGTTGCAAACGTTGCAGGTGGACACCGGTCCTGATGTGCCCCGGCCACTGCACGTGGAGCACCGGCCCGGGCGGTTGAAGGCCAGGGGGCGTTCGGTGCCGGAGACGGCTTCGGCCAGGGTGAGCTGGACGCGGACCGTCAGGTCCTCTCCACGCTCAGGCCCCGCGTTGCGAGCCCGACGCCCGAACATCTCGCCAATGTCGAAGCCCCCGGGGGCGCCGCCCGCCGCGCCACCGCCACGGCCTCCGAACAGGTCGCCGAAGAGGTCACCCAGGTCGAAGCCCTCGGCGCCATAGGGAATGCCCCCGGCACCGGCGCTCCCGGCCGAGGCTTTGTAGGCCCGATAGGCCTCCGCCTTCTTTTCGTCGAAGCCAATCTTCTCGGCGTCGGGGCCGAACTCGTCGTAGAGCTTGCGCTTCCGGGTGTCTGAAAGCACCTCGAACGCCGCGCTCACCTGCTTGAACTTCTCCTCGGCGGCCTTGTTGCCCGGGTTGACGTCCGGGTGGTACTTGCGCGCCAGCTTGCGGTACGCCTTCTTGACGTCCTCCGCTGAAGCCGACCGTTCGACGCCGAGGGTCTGGTAGTAGTCGTCCGCCATTTGTTCCCGCCGTGGTGTACCCGATTCAACGTAACCAGCCGGTAGGCACGCGCCAGCAAGGACTGTCCGGACCGTGCGAGATGTATAAAGTCGCCGGAGGATGAGGGAGCCCATGTCACCGCCTCGCTGGCTCGGCGCGGATACCCTGTGGCTTGCGGGCTGGCTCTCGCTGGTGCCAGCCGTGGGGACTGCGGCCACCCCGCCGGCCACCGTGGAGGGCCGGGTCGCGGACCGGGTAGTGGCCATCATCGAGGGCCAGGTGCTCACCCTGAGCGAGCTGCGCTTCGAGGCCCGGGTCGCGCTCCTCCAGCGAGGCGGCGTGCAGGCCCTGGAGCTCCCGCTCGACGAGGACACACTCCGGGGGGCCCTGGAGCTCATCATCAACCAGCGGGTCCAGGTCCTGAATGCGGACCGGCTGCAGGCCTTCCCTGCCGAGCCCGCGGAGGTCCAGGCGCGGGTGGACGCATTCCAGGCGGTGCTGGGAGGGGAGGCGGCGTTGAAGCGGTTCCTGTCCCGCCATGATGTGGACGTGCAGGGGCTGGAGCGGGTACTGGCGCGGGGGCTTCGGGCCGAGCGCATCCTGGACAGCCGCATCCGGCTGCGGGCGCAGGTGGGTGAGACCGAGGTCCGCCGCCACTTCGAGCAGAACGCGGACGAATATCCGCAAGGCTACGAGGCGGCGCGCGCCTCCATCCGGGAGAAGCTGGTTCGTGAGCGGTATGGGGCGCTGGCGGCGGAAGAGCTGGCGCAGGTGCGGGCCTCGGCGCAGGTGCGCCGCGTGGCACCCTTTGCCCGGGAGGCAAGTCGATGAGGCGGATGCGCGAGGAGCCGGCGCCCGAGGCCCGGCACGGCTACATCATCCGGCAGATGATGGCGGAGGACCTGCCCGCGGTCATGCTGCTGGAGCAGGCCTCGTTCAAGAACCCCTGGTCCCAGGACCTGCTCAAGCGCGAGCTTCAGCACGAATGGTCCACCATCCTCCTCGTGGAGGAGGAGCGGGAGGCGGACGGGCCGGAGCTGCTGGGCCTGGCCATCTTCTGGATCGTCCATGACGAGGTGCACGTGCTGAACGTGGCCACCGCGCCCAAGCACCGGCGCCGGGGCGTGGCGCGCGCCGTCATGGACGAGGTCCTGGCGCGGGGGAGGGCCAAGCGCTGCACCCTGGCCACCCTGGAGGTGCGCAAGAGCAACGAGGCCGCGCTCCAGCTCTACCGGGCCTTCGGCTTCCGTCCCGTCGGCATCCGGCCGAACTACTACGTCGACGAGGGTGAGGACGCCGTCGTGATGGTCCTCGACTTCTAACCGCACGCGGAGTAGAGGACCGCCCCGTTGTAGACCAGCCGTGCGCGGAAGCGCCGAGGCGGGGAATGGGACCTGGGGCCCTGGCCGGTTGTAGGCAAGGGACAGGCCGTGCTTGACACGGATAGGCCCCTTCCTATACTCGCGCGCCTTTCCGTTGTCTTGTAGGTAGATATGCGCCGCTTGGTGTCTCTGGCGGCGACGAACCCGAAGAAGAGGTATCAGTGCCGACCATTAGCCAGCTGGTCCGCAAGGGCCGCGAGAAGCTCGTCGTCAAGGGCAAGAGCCCCGCGCTCAAGGAGTCCCCTCAGAAGCGTGGCGTTTGCACGCGCGTGTACACCACGACCCCGAAGAAGCCGAACTCGGCCCTCCGCAAGGTGGCCCGTGTTCGTCTGACGAACGGGATCGAGGTCACGTCCTACATCCCCGGCGTGGGTCACAACCTCCAGGAGCACTCGGTGGTGATGATTCGCGGTGGCCGTGTGAAGGACCTCCCGGGCGTCCGCTACCACATCGTTCGTGGAACGCTGGACTCCGTGGGTGTCGCGGGTCGCAAGCAGAGCCGCTCCAAGTACGGCGCGAAGCGTCCGAGCTGATCGCTCGTCACGCGGATCACCTTCTGTAGCGCAGAGTCCGGACGCATTGCCCCGCACCCTGGGGAGCGTCCTTGTGAAGTTCCTCCTGCAGTACTTGAAGCCCCGTGGATTTCTCCCAATGGGAGTGGGGCGTAAGGGAAGAGAGAAGAGATGCCTCGCCGTCGCGTAGTCGCCAAGCGCAAGATTCTTCCGGATCCGAAGTTCCAGGACCGGCTCGTCACCAAGTTCGTCAACGACCTGATGCGGAAGGGCAAGAAGTCCATCGCGGAAGGCGTTTGCTACGGTGCCTTCGCCCTCATTGAGGAGCGCGCGAAGGAAGATCCCCTCAAGACCTTCAAGAAGGCCCTCGACAACGTCAAGCCGGTGCTCGAGGTCAAGAGCCGCCGCGTCGGTGGCGCCACCTACCAGGTGCCTGTCGAGGTCCGTCAGGACCGCCGCGTGGCGCTCGGCATGCGTTGGATCATCACCTACTCCAAGGCGCGTGGTGAGAAGACCATGCAGGAGAAGCTGGCCGGTGAGATCATGGACGCCGCCAACAACCGCGGCAACGCGGTGAAGAAGCGTGAAGACACGCACAAGATGGCGGAGGCCAACAAGGCCTTCGCTCACTACCGCTGGTAGGCCCTAGAGGCTTCGCGGTTACCGCCCGGGTGCAGAGGATGCATCCGGGCGGTTTTGTTAGATGTAGCAGGTTCTCTGAATCCGTCCGGCCGGCAGGTGTCGAGGCCTCGGGCCCGCCCTTCCTCCCTGGAGAGGTATTGAGTCATGGCCCGTGAGTACCCCCTCGATCGCTACCGCAACATCGGCATCATGGCGCACATCGATGCCGGCAAGACGACGACCACGGAGCGCATTCTCTTCTACACCGGCGCCATCCACCGGATGGGCGAGGTGCACGAAGGCAACACCACCACCGACTGGATGGTCCAGGAGCGTGAGCGCGGCATCACGATCACGTCCGCCGCCATCTCCGCCTTCTGGGCCCGGCACGACCAGCGCTACCGCGTCAACATCATCGACACGCCGGGACACGTGGACTTCACCATCGAGGTGGAGCGCAGCCTGCGCGTGCTGGACGGCGCCATCGCGGTGTTCGACGCCGTGAACGGCGTGGAGCCGCAGTCGGAGACGGTGTGGCGCCAGGCGGACAAGTACAAGGTCCCCCGCATCTGCTTCATCAACAAGATGGACCGGGTGGGCGCCGACTTCGAGATGTCCGTGGGCACCATCCGCGAGAAGCTGGGCGCGCGTGCGGTCCGCATGCAGCTGCCGCTGGGCGCGGAGGACAAGCACCGCGGCGTCATCGACCTGCTGAAGATGAAGGCCCTGGTGTTCCAGGACTCGGAGCAGGGCAGCCGCTACGAAGAGTCGGACATCCCCGAGGAGTTCAAGGCGGCGGCGGACGCTGCCCGCGCCGAGCTGCTGGAGGCCGCCGCCGAGCAGGATGACGCGTTGACTGAGAAGTTCCTCGAGGGCGTGGAGCTGACCGAGGACGAAGTGCGTGGCGCCATCCGCAAGGGCTGCCTGGGCCTGAAGTTGTTCCCCGTGTTCTGCGGTTCGGCCTTCCGCCACAAGGGCGTGCAGCCGCTGCTGGACGCGGTGGTGGACTACTTGCCCAGCCCGCTGGAGGTGCCGCCCATCCACGGCAAGACGCCCAACGGCGAGGACGTCGTGCGCGAGACGCGGGACGACGCGCCCTTCAGCGCGCTGGCGTTCAAGATCATGAACGACCCCGCGTTCCAGTCCCAGACGCTGACCTTTCTCCGCGTCTACTCCGGCAAGCTGGAGGCGGGCTCTGCGGTGTGGAACTCGGTGAAGGGCAAGCGCGAGCGCATCAGCCGGCTCGTGCAGATGCGCGCGGACAAGAAGGACGAAATCACCGAGTGCTATGCCGGTGATATCTGCGCCGTGGTGGGGCTGAAGCTGGCCGGCACGGGCGACACGCTCTGCGACGACAAGCAGCCCGTCATCCTGGAGCGGATGGATTTCCCCGAGCCGGTCATCGACATCGCCATCGAGCCGAAGTCGACGGCGGACCAGGACAAGATCCTCCAGTCGCTGCAGCGCCTGGCCATGGAGGACCCGTCCTTCCGTGTGAAGACGAACGAGGAGACGGGGCAGACGCTCATCGCGGGCATGGGCGAACTCCACCTGGAAATCATCGTCGACCGCCTCCTGCGTGAGTTCAAGGTCGACGCGAACATCGGCAAGCCCCAGGTGGCCTACCGCGAGACGGTCACCACGCAGGTGGAGATGGAAGGGAAGTACATCCGCCAGACGGGTGGCCGAGGCCAGTACGGCCACATCTGGCTGCGCGTGGCCCCCAATGAGCCGGGGAAGGGATTCTCCTTCGAGAACAAGGTCACCGGCGGCGTGGTCTCCAAGGAGTTCGTCGACGCGGTGAAGGCCGGGTGCGCCGAGGCCATGCAGAACGGCCCGGTGGCCGGCTACCCCATGGTGGACGTGAAGGTGGAGGCCTTCGACGGCTCCATGCACGACGTGGACTCCAGCGAGATTGCGTTCAAGATCGCCGGCTCGCTGGCCTTCAAGGACGCCGTGCGCGCGGCCACGCCCGTGCTCCTCGAGCCCATCATGAACTGCGAAATCGTCACGCCCGATGACTTCATGGGCGACGTCATCGGCGACCTGAACGGGCGGCGCGGGAAGGTGCAGGGGATGACCCCCCGGCCTGGTCGTGTGCAGGCCATCCAGGCGCAGGTGCCCCTGGCTGCCATGTTCGGCTACTCGACCGACCTGCGCAGCCGCAGTCAGGGAAGGGCGACCTACACCATGCAGTTCAGTCACTACGCGCCTGCGCCCAAGACGGCGCTCAACCGCTGAGTGGCTTCGGCCCGGCCGTGGACCGGTCGGGCGATTTCAGTTGACGTTGTGGCAGGTTTGGAGCAGGACGCAGCACCTTCGCAGTTGTTTTCCGCGAGTCGAGACGTGCCGGGCTTTGGACCGGCAACCCCGTGAGGAGAGGCCATGGCCAAGGAAAAGTTCGAGCGTAACAAGCCCCACGTGAACATCGGCACGATCGGACACGTGGACCACGGCAAGACGTCGCTGACGGCCGCCATCACCAAGGTGCTGGCGAAGACGGGCGGCGCCACGTTCCTGGCGT
>NZ_VHLC01000147.1:0-17027 GCF_006547355.1 Myxococcus sp. AB036A
TCCACTTCTAGCTTCGTCGGCAGCGTCAGATGTATATAAGAGACAGGCTCCAGGGCGCCCAGCCTCACGGCGCGGGGTGAGACGGCGGTCCGCGGGGGCGGTAGAGTGCGGCACGCCGTGCCGGACGAATCGCCCTCGTGGACTGTCTACATCCTGCGGTGCCGTGACGGCACGCTGTACACCGGCGCCACCAACGACCTGGAGCGCCGGCTGGCCACCCATGGCCGGGGGCGCGGGGCGGCGTACACGCGGGCGCGGCTGCCCGTCACCCTGGTGTGGAGCGAGGCCGCGGGGGACCGCGGCGCGGCGCTCCGGCGGGAGGCCGCCATCAAGCGGCTGTCTCGCGCGGAGAAGCTGCGCATGCTGGGGCGCCCCTGAGCGCTGGTGGCACGCCAGTGGGGCAATACCTCTCCCGATGCAGGCGCGTTACTCTGGCGCCACCATCCAAAGGGGCCGGTTCATGTCTCACTCGTACTCGAAAGTGTTCGGGGCGCTGGTGCTGTTGGGGCTCGCTGTGTCCTGCCGGGCCAATCACGCTCCCAAGGTCTCCACGGGGCCTCGGCCTTCGCCGCAGGTCGTCGGGCCGGGGGGCGTGGTGTCCTTCGTCTTCGAGGTCGAAGACCCGGACGGGGACTCCATGACCTTCCAATGGCAGCAGCTCCCCGCGGAGCCCGCGGGCACCTTCAGCGACGCGAATGCGCGCAACCCCACGTGGGTGGCGCCCGAGGTGTCGGAGACGACGACCTTCGCCATCATGGTCACCGTGGAGGACAGCGAGGGCGATGCCATCCTGGCCCAGGGGCCGGGCGTCATCGTCCACGCGGCGGAGTCCCAGGCGCCCTGAGCGCCGCCGGGCCGCGCGTCAGGCGGTGGCGCGTGGCTCCGTGGGGGGCGGCGTCTGGCCGGCCTGCACCCGGGCCTTCCGGTGTGAGCGGCGCACGACGACCACGCCCAGGATGAGGAAGAGGCCGGCGCCCACGCCCCCGCCGATGACCTGGTACGAAATCAGGTCCGCGGACGTCTTACGGACGACCTCGGGCAGGTTGCACATCGTCTGGGTGGCGTAGGGCGTCTCGTTGTACCAGCCCAGGTAGTTGGGCCCCAACCAGGAGGCGACCACGAAGCCCAGCAGGGCGCCCGCGAGGATGAAGTTGAGCAGCGTCTTGGCGGCGTTCATCGGCAGGCACCTCGGCTGGTTGACGTCGGGGCGTGCTTAATATGTGCACGCCAGCGCTGCAAAGCGTGGAACGTGTTAAGGGGGTGGACGTGCCGCTGCTCCCGCTCGCCATCCTGTTCGCCGCTCTCGCGCTGGGCTGCGCCGCTACCCTGCTCGTCCACGCCTTCCGGCGGAGTGTGGGCACGGGGGTGATGGTGCTGCTGATTCCCTGCTACATGCTCTTCTACGCCTTCAGCCAGTTCGAGCACCGGCGCAAGGGCCTCATCGTCGCGGGCTTCATGGCCAGCACCGTGCTGGCCGCCGTGTTCCTGGGACTGGGCCTGCACAGCCTGTCGGCGCTGGCCTCGCGCGCCCCGCCCACGGGCTTCTGACGGCGGGGCGCCCGGCGTGGAAGGCCGCGTGCGGACACCCGTCGGCGCCGTCTGCGCCACCCACCCGGACGAGGCCGCGGTGGCCACGTGCGCGCGCTGCGGTGGCTTCCTGTGCGGGGACTGCACGGAGCTGGCGGGCGAAATGCCCTACTGCGCGCCCTGCGTGGCGGTGCTGCGCAGGGAGGCGCGTCCGTCGCGGGTGATTCAGGTGGCGCTGGTGCTCAACGTGGCGGGGCTGGCGTGTCTGCCATGCTCGCTGGCGTTGCCGCTGCCCACACTGGTGGCGGGGCTGGCCGGCGTGGTGCTGGGCCTGCGGGAGCTGCGGCGCATTGCCCGGGGCGAGGGCGCCGTGCGCGGACGGACCCTGGCGCGGGTGACCACGGGGCTCGGCTGGGTGAACCTGGGGCTGGCCTCGAGCTGGCTGGCCGTCGTGTTCTGGGGCTTCGGACCTTGAGGGCCGGGCGCGCCGCGCTCACACGCCGCGCGCGTTCGGGTCCCACATGTACTTGTGCATCTGCAACTGGAAGCGCACGGCGAGCCTGTCCTCGATGACCCATTCGGCGAGCTCGCGCGGGTGGAGCTTGTCGAACACGGTGGAGAACAGGCTGCCGTAGGGCTTCTGGAGCAGCTGGTGCTCGGCGATGAGCGCCTTGGCCCAGTCGTAGTCCTCGCGCGAGCCGATGACGAACTTCAGCTCGTCGTTGGCGTTCATCGACGTGAAGTTGCGGTAGTCGTTGCGCAGGTGCTCGCCCGAGGAGGGCGTCTTCATGTCGACGATTTTGTGCACCGCCGGAGGCACCAGCCGCACGTCGATGGCGCCGCTCGTCTCCAGCAGCACCTTGAAGCCAGCGTCGAGCAGCGCCTCCATCAGCGGGTAGACGCCGGGCTGGAGCAGGGGCTCGCCGCCGGTGACCTCCACCATGGGCGTGCGCAGGTCCCGCACCTCGCTGACGATGTCCGCGATTTTCCGGCGCGCGCCGCCGTGGAAGGCGAACTCGCTGTCGCAGTAGGTGCAGCGCAGGTGGCAGCCCGTGAGGCGGATGAAGGCGCACAGCAGCCCGGCGTGGGAGGACTCCCCCTGGACGCTGAGGTAGATTTCCTTCACCACCACGGAGTCCGCGGTGGGGACGCGTCGGGGCTCGATGTGTGGGCGCGCTGCGGGCATGGCTTCTTCGCTGATTCGGGGGAGGCGTGCTTCAACCCCAACCTGCCGCGCCAGGTCAAGCGCGGCCTGTTGCCTCGCCTGGGGAGGGGTCAAGGGGCGGCGGGGCCCTTCACGCGCTCGATGAAGGTGTCGATGAGCTGCCGGGCGATGCTGAGCTTCGGGGGGATGCGCGGCAGGTTGTCCGGGCTGAACCAGTGGGCCTCGGAGATTTCCTTCTGGTCCACGGTGATGTCGCCGCCCGCGTACTCGGCGGTGAAGCCCACCATCAGCGAGCGGCCGAAGGGCCACGGCTGGGAGCCGAAGTAGCGGATGTTCTTCACGTCGATGCCGACTTCCTCCTTCACCTCGCGCGCCACGCACTCCTCCAGTGACTCGCCCGGCTCCGCGAAGCCGGCGAGCGTGCTGAACATGGGCTCTGGAAACTGGGCGTTGTGCGCCAGCAGCATCGTGTCGCCGCGGGTGATGAGGACGATGATGGCGGGGGCGATGCGGGGATAGAAGGGCGTCTTGTCCACCGGGCAGCGGCGGGCGCGCTCCCCCGGAACCAGATGGGTGGGTTCGCCGCATCGGCCGCAGAAGCGGTGGGTGAGGTCCCACTCGACAATCGCGAGCGCGCGCCCGGCCACGGCGAAGCGGGCGTCATCCACGCGCTTGTAGAGCGAGCGGGCGGCGACGGCCTTGTAGCCTTCCGGCGGGACGAAGTCCTGGGTGAACCCCGCCGCGTAGCAGTCCACGCCGTCCAGCGCTCCCAGGAAGTGCGCGGCGGCGGCGAGCTCCGGGAAGGCCGCGCCGGTGGGAATGGCGACGCCGTCCGCATGCTCCTGGACGAGCACGTCCATGCCCCGGGCGAGGAAGAGCAGGGCGCCCTCGCGGGGCCGGTCGGGTGGGATGTGGTCGGGGACGAAGAGGGGGGCGGAGCTCACGGGGCCACACTAACGGGCCCGGGCCGGGTGTGCAGGCGTTGCGTGCGCTTCGGGCCTGTGGCGGCAGTGGGCTCAGCGGTCCTTCTGGATGAGTTCCACCTTGTAGCCGTCCGGGTCCTCGACGAAGGCGATGACGGTGGTGCCGTGCTTCATGGGGCCGGGCTCGCGGACCACCTTGCCACCGGCCTTCCGGATGGCCTCGCAGGTGCCGTGGATGTCACTGACGCCCAGGGCAACGTGGCCGTAGGCCGTGCCGAGCTCGTACTTCTCGACGCCCCAGTTGTACGTGAGCTCCAGGGCGGGGTGGGTGTCCTCGGGGCCGAAGCCCACGAAGGCCAGGGTGAACTTGCCGTCGGGGTAATCGTGACGGCGCAGCAACTTCATGCCGATGACCCGGGTGTAGAAGTCGAGCGAGCGCTCGAGGTCACCGACGCGGAGCATGGTGTGCAGGATTCGCATGCGGGCTTCATAACGCCATCATCGCGCCGCGTCATGCGTCCCCGCCGCCCGCTGTCCGATGGACTCAGGGCTTTTCCTCGGACTGTGCCTTGGGCGGCACCACGAGTGTGCCCACCTCGACATGGGACGACGTCAGCGGCTTGCCGTCCGTGCCCCGTCCGCCGATGCGTGAGCCATCACCCCCGGCGTGCCACAGGCCCACCAGGACCTTCCGCTCGCCCGCGTCCCAGTCCTTCGTGGACACCGAGAAGGCGTCCCGCAGGAGCGTGTCCCGGGGCGCCTCGGCGAAGAAGTAGGTGCCGCCCAGCACCGGGTGGTCCGCGTTCTTCCGCTTGCTGCCCGGCGGGCCAGGGAAGTGGACGAAGATGCCCGCGGAGCGAGGCACCGGCCCGGTGACGCGCCAGTAGAGCACCAGGTGGAGCAGCCCTTCCGCGTCCGGTGCCGACGGTATCTCCGCGCCCACCAGCTCCACCGGCACGTCGAACCGCGCGTCCACGGGCTTCGCGGTGGGCGGCAGCGCCGCCACGCGTATCGGCGAGCCATCCGCGTTGAGGGGCACCGCGCGCGCCAGCGGCTCAGGTGACGTCGCCAGCAGCACGCCCCAGGCCACCAGCGGCACACACGCCACGCCGACGGCCGCGGGCCCCAGTCGCCCGCGCAGCCGCCAGGCCACGAAGCCCAGGCCCAGCCATGCGAGCGCGGAGACCAGCGCTCCGCCCAACCCGGAGCGCGGCAGGAAGCGCAGCACCACGCGGTGTGTCCCTTCCGCCACGCGCACGCCGAGGAGTCCGTCCTGGGACACCACCTCGCCCTCCGAGGACTTCCAGCCCGGGTGCCAGTTCTGGTTCACCAGCAGCACCGTGGGACGCGTCGCCGTCACGTCCACCGTGACGCGGTTGGGGGTCCACTCCACGCGGCGCGCGGTGCCCGCGGTGGCGTCCTCCAGGTACTCCTCCTGGGGCAGGTCGCCCCGCAGGCGCTCGGACATGGGTACAGGCCACGCTTCGCCACAGGCGATGGAGCCCCGGTTGAGCGCCAGGAAGTAACCCTGTGCCCAGCGGTTGCCGCGGGCCTGGGCGAAGGGGCGCTCCGTCTCCTCGGTAATGGGGCCGGGCGCGGGCACCATCTGCGACCAGCGGCTGAGCCGGTCGAAGGCGCGCACCTGGAAGCCCCAGCCCACGGCGAGGACGACGCAGGCCACCACCGCGGCGGTGGGCCACCAGGACGTCGCCGTGCGCGCGGCCGGCACGCGCCACACGCGCACCAGCAGCACGGCGAGCCCCAGCGCCACCAGCTCCGCCAGGAAGAGCCCCGCGGGCACGAGGAAGCGCTCCGGATAGCGCAGCGTTCCGAAGACGGGCAGCAGCCGCAGCGCGCCGAACAGCGAGGGCACCGCGGCGTAGCCCGCCGCCATCCACACGCACAGCGCCGCCAGCACCGCCGGGTACAGCGCGCGGCGCCAGGCCCACGCGGCCAGCGGAATCAGCGCAAGCACCGCGGGCGCGAGGAAGAAGTTGCCCGGGTCGCTGTAGCCGGAGCTCGCCGGCATCTGGAGCAGCATGCGCGCCAGCTCCTCCGCGGAGTTGCCCGGCGTGCCCGCCATGATGCGTGGCGCAGAGCGCATGGTCTCCACCAACGGCCACAGCCGGAACGCGCAGGCGCCCAGGGTGAACACGGCGGTGGCGCCCAGGGCCCACAGCGCGGACTTGCGCCGCGGCGTCCCGCGCAGCCCGTACAGCGTGCGCCCGGCCTCCAGCGCGACGAAGAGCGCGCCCATGGGCACGGGATACGTGCCGCCGAAGCCCAGCAGCACCGCGAAGGTGCCGGCCACCACCGCGGCGCCTCGAAGATGGCCCTCCGCCGCGCGGCGCGTGCCCCACAGCAGCCAGGGCAGCAGCAGGAAGCCCGCGAAGTTGAGCCAGCCAATGGACCACGAGAGCGCCGTGAAGCCCGCCAGGCCGAACAGCGGCGCCGCGCCGAGCGCCCCCAGCGCGGAGCCCACGCGCCGCCGCGCGTAGTGGAAGAAGCCCTCCATGCCGAGCACGAGGAAGGCCCAGAGCAGCAGCGGCTCCGCCGGCCGAGCGCCCATGAGCGCGGACACGAGCAGCGTGGGAGACGCCACGCGCGTCTGCGGACTGCCCAGTGCGTACTGTCCGCCGCAGGCCCACGGGTTCCACAACGGGAGCTGCCCGTAGTGCGTCACCGTGCGCGTTCCCGCGTCCTCATACGAGTGCAGCAGGTGCGCGTCGCGGAAGTCGTTCATGCCTCCGGCCTGCTGCAGCGGACGCCAGGCGGCGGCCAGCGCCAGCGCGGCGAACAGGGCCAGCCGCACGCTGGTGAGGGTGGCGGCGCGGTGGGCGAAGCGGAGCAGCCTGCGGGGAGAAGGCATCATGGGCGGGGGGCGCCGGAACTCAGTCGTAGAAGGGGCGGGGCTTGCAAGGGCTGGCGGTGGCCTTGCGCGGGGGCAGCACGGGCTGGCCGTGCAGCTCCTCGTCGATGGCGCCCAGGACGTCCGTCACCGGCACGCGGCGGCGGCGGGCCTCGTCCAGCGCCCACTGGCGCTCGGACGCGCCGAAGTCATCGTCCTGGGACCAGCGGTCGCCGGGGAAGGACTGGCGCGACTTGCGACGCCACTCCGGCTCCTGGCTCGCGGCGGCGCGGCCCACCAGCTTGCGCTCGGCCGCGCTCAGGGTGCGTTCGCGCGGCGGCAGCTCGGCCGTGGAGGCGCGCACCACCGCGGCGGCACCGCACAGCGCGAAAGCCAGCCACCCGACCTGTGCCGCTCGACGCCACCTTGCACCCATGAGGGCGCTCTACTCCAATTCAGCCCCGGCCGTCCTCATCCGCGTCGGCGTCCAGGCCATGCGGATCGGCGAGCACCCGGCGCGCTCGCTCCATCAGCTCCACCACGATTTGGCCAGCGGGCAGCACGCTCTCGATGCGCGCCATGCTGGCGCCGCTGGCCGGCATGGCCATCTCTTCCAGGTCTCCTTCAGTGTCCGGGGTGGGCACGAAGGCGCTGTGCTGCGGCACGTCGACAAGGGGGCCGCCGCCTGGGGTGCCGGGGAACAGCCGGGTGGTGCCGACGCGCTCTGGTGTCGCCATGGGCATGGGCACGCGGCCCTCACGTCCCGTCCACTCGCGCACCACGCGGTTGCGCAGCACGCGCATGCGATGACCCGGCCACTCCCGTCCGAAGACGGTGGTGACGTCCGTGTCTCCCGCGTCCCCATCGACGATGCGCTGCTTGTAGGCCGGGTGGGCATGCGCTTCCACGGAGGCCACCATGCGCGTGCCCACCCAGACGCCGTCCGCGCCATGGAAGAGGGCGCGCGCCGCGCTGAGCCCGTCGGCGATGCCGCCCGCGGCCAGCACCGGCACCGAGTCCGTCAGCGTGCGCAGCTCACGCACCAGCGCCAGGGTGGGCGTGGTGCTCTGGTTGAGGCCGGACGCCTGCCGGCCCTGGGCGATGAGCCCGTCCACGCCGAGCGACAGGGCCTGCCGCGCCATGTCTCCCGAAGGTGCCTGGCCCCAGACCCGGACGCCCGCGGCCCGCAGCGCCGCGACCCACTCCGAGGGAGGCAGGGCGCCGTGGAAGGAGACGACGGGCACGCGCCGGGCGATGCACACCTCGATGTGCTCGCGCGTGGTGGAATGCCGGCCCTCCCGCTGGGCCATGAGGAAGTTCACGCCGAAGGGGCGCCGCGTGCCTGCCTGGATGGTCTGGAGCCGGACATCCAGGACGTCCGCCGGTTCCGGCGCGGCGCCGAGCATGCCCACGCCGCCGGCTTCCGACACGGCGATGACCAGCGGCGGCAGCGACACGAAGGCCATGCCGTCGCTGACGAACGGATAGTTCACCCCCAACTCACGCGTCAGCCGCGTGTGCAGGGTGTTGCCTTCCAGGACATAAATCGGAGGCCGCCGGGGCTCAGGACTCGAGTCACTGCGCTCGTCGTCGGGCTCGGATTCACGGGAAGAGGGCGGGGAACGTCCGTCATTCGCTCCGTTCATCGGGTCTCCTGAAGCTGGCGGGCTCTTCGGCTTCTCCAAGGTTACCAGCAACCCTCTCGACCTAGAGGCGTGGAGCGGAAGAGGGCCTTCCAGGTTGGTTGCCGGGTAACAGCCGCGCGCCGGGCTTGGAGAGTACGGGACTTGAACCCGGGGGTAGTGCAATAGCAAACCCCAGGCAGGACGCGCTGTTACCCGCTATCACCTTGAACTCACGTCGGTTCGTTGTGCCGCCCGAGCCTGTCTCGCCCCGTCTTGTCCCGTTCTCAGCCCCGCTGGAGGGGCACACTGGGGGCACATGCGGCCCACCAGGGGCAACCCGCTCACGGACGCGAGCGGCCCGAATTCCCCAGTCTCGCAGGGCTCACGAGAAGCCCGTGGGAGCCTGACGGTAGCGTGTGCCCTGGCGAGGTGGAGCTGGCGCGGTGCTTCGTGGCGTTTTCTTCGCAAGGACGGCGCAGCGGCCGAGGTGACGCCGGAGGTGTCACCCGCGACGGAGAAGTTGCTGCTGGCGCAACATCCATGGCCGGGCAACGTGCGGGAGCTGCGCAACGCGGTGGAGCGGGCGCTCATCGTGTGGCCGGCGGAGGTGTTGGAGCCGCAGGCGTTCCCGGACCGCATCGCCGCTGCGGCGGGCTCGGTGGTGGCGCTGGGCGGGCCGCACACGCTGGAGGAGGTGGAGCGCGAGCACACGCTGCGCGTCATGGCCTCCGCCCCCACGCCGGACGAGGCCGCCAGGGAGCTCGGCATCGACGCGCCCACACTGGGGTGCAAGCGCAAGAAGTACGAGTCCGGAGACAAGGGCGAGGGCTGAGCGCACCGCATGGCGCGAGCAGCCCTCGCCGCGGACCGGTCTCAGCTGGCGACTCCGGCGGACCAGCGCTGCGTGAGGTACAGCTCCACGAGCTGCGCGGCGGTGAGCTCGTGCTCCTCGCCCACCGTGGTGCGCTCGGTGGTGACCCCCGCCTCGGCGCCGACCACGCCGGCGTGGACCCCGACGCCGATGTCACCCTTCACCGTGGTCTTGTCCTGCACGGTGGCCTTGATGTCGACCTTGCCGCCAAGCTGCGTCACCGCCTGCCCCACGTCGCCGTTGGCGATGCTGGTGAACGCCCCGCTGTTCGCGATGTCCTCGAGGTTGCCGCTGATTTCCACATTCACCTCGCGGCCCATGCTCCCGCCCAGGCCGAGCGCCTGCGCGGAGCCCTGGCGCGAGTCGGTGAGCGTCACCTTCACCTCGCTCGACTGGCCCAGCTCTTGCGCGGTGCTCTTCGGGTCCCTCAGGAAGTCGTCCAGGTTGAAGTTCCCCGACAGGTCGATGCTCTGCTCCAGCTCCACCTTGAGCGCCCCCTCGACTCCGGCCGAGGCACTCGTCGGCAGCGATGCGCTGGGGCCGCCCTTGCCCTGGCTCGGAACCCCCAGGCCCACGCTCGCGCCCGCGTCGGCCGAAACCTCCTGCGACTGGGT
Organism: Myxococcus sp. AB036A; assembly: GCF_006547355.1. Taxonomy (NCBI): domain Bacteria; kingdom Pseudomonadati; phylum Myxococcota; class Myxococcia; order Myxococcales; family Myxococcaceae; genus Myxococcus; species Myxococcus sp. AB036A. Next base: position 9,574 of record NZ_VHLC01000147.1, read on the forward strand.
GAGCGTCAGCGACGTCGGCTTGCCCCCCTCCATCTCGATGCGCGCCGTGGTGGACTGGTTGATGTCCACGCCCGCGCTCGCGCCCGCGCTGAGCACGTCCTGCAGGCCCTTCATGCCCAGGTCGCCCGCGAGGTTCCCCTCCGCGCCCAGCTCGAACTCCACCGCGCTCACATTGTCGCGCAGGCCCGCCAGCTCCGACCGCGGGTCGCCCAGCACGACGTTCAACCCCAGGCCCAGCAGGGGGTTCTGCCCCGAGGCGCCCGACACGGCGGCGTTGGCCGCGATGATGCCAGCGGCGCGCTGGGCCTCCTCCAGGGTGTCGAACTTGTACTCCACCGTGCCGCCCGCGGTACCGAACACGCTGGCGCTCGCGTCCGCCGCCCCCTTGCCGCCCATCTTCCCGATGATGCCCGCACCCACATCTCCGCTGGCGGAGACGGTGTAGCCCCCGCCCTCTTCGGCGCTACGGCTGACGGTCAGGTCACCCTTGCCGGTGATGCCGACGGCGTAGACATCCACCTCGGCATTGAGGCCCACGGAGATGCTCTCGCCCGGCTTGAGCTGTTCCACCTGCGTGTTGAAGTTGAGCGCGTCCTTGGCCGCGCCCACGGTCTTCGCCGAGTCGCGCACCACGCCGGCCGCGCCCTGGAGGATGCCCCCGGCGAGGTCCTGGGCGAAGTCCTGCACCGGATTCTGCGCCGGCGCGTCCTGGATGGCCTGCCCCAACTGGTCCAGCCCGTTGGCCAAGACGTCCGTCGCCTTGCCCAGCTCCTCGCCCACCTTCTGGGCCGTGTCCTTGAGCGCGTCGCCCGCCTTGGTCCTCAGGTCCTCGAAGAAGTCGCCCACCGTCTCGCGGTCCTTCTGCTTCACGTCGCGCCCGCTGTCGCCCGGCGCCTCGTGTCGCTCGAAGACGTCCTGCGTGTGCTTCTTGGCGACCGACTCAATCTGCTCCGTGGTCTTCGTCGCCGTCGCCGCCGCCTCCGCGGTCTTCTTCGCGGCTGCCTCCGCGGCCTTCTTCGCGGCCGCCTCCGCCGCGCGCTTCGCCGCTTCCGCCGCGCGTCGAGCGGCATCCGCCGTGCCACCGATGATTCCGCCGATTGCCATGGGATGTCCTGGTTGGGGCGGGCGTCCGCGTCCTCCTGCTCCTCACGGAGTGACGCGGGCACCGCCGGTTCACTGGGGTTGGGGTGGGAGCGCGAGGGGCGTCATGAAGCGCGTCGCCCGTTCGCGCGGGAGTGCGAGGCATGCCGCCCCGACACGCCCTCCTCAAGCTTCAGCAACGGCCTTCGTCCTCTGGACGCATGCGGGTTCAGCACCATGGACTGAGGCCCCCAGCGGGATGCGAGGACGTGGACCACGACATGGAAGGCTCCTGCCCGGGGGATGGGCATTCGCATCGAGGAACTTCCGTCATTTTCCTGAGGCTGCTGCGAAAGTTTCGTCGGTTCTTGAGAATTCGGCGGCGGGCCCTGTGGCTCTTTGAGCCCCCCGCCGCGGCCCAGCGGAAGCGCTCCCCTGCCTCCTCCTCGCACGGGACGGGGCGAGGGAGCTTGCACGGCGAGGCGCGCGATTGCCGCGGCAGGGGCGCATCGGACCGTTGGGGAGCGATCCCATTGAAAGGAGCGCACCCGTGGACGTCATCGACCTGTTGATTCAGCAGCGCCGCGAAGTCGACGCGCTGTTCCTGGCGTTCCGCAACGCCTCGGACGACACGAGCCGCAGGGAACTGTGAATTCAACTCGCGGAGGCGCTCATGCTGCACTCCACCATCGAGGCGCGCTGGGTCTCCCCGAAGGCCTCGCGGGTGGTGGGCGACGAGAAAATCGACCACGCGGAGTAGGAGCACCAGGAGATGACGAAGCTCCTGGGTGACATCGTGCGGATGCGCGACGACATGAACGCGGTGAAGGCCAAGGTCGGCGCGCTGGAGAAGGTGGTCAAGCGATACATCGCGGACGAGGAGAAGAACATCCTCCCGCAGGTGGCCAGGAACATCACCGAAAAGGATCTCGGCATGTCCTGCAAGGACCTGGTCCGAGAGGCCTCCCGGATTCGGCGTGAGGAGATGAGAGACTGGGGCGGCGCGTCCCTCTGACGCCAGCCTTCGCGGCGCACCCCGGGGTGTCGCGGCGTCCTGCTCCGACACCACCGGGCCTCTTCGTCTCGCGCCTCGCGCCGGCGCCCCCGCCGACGGCTCCCGGCGGGGTGAACCAGAACGTGCTGCCCCGACCTGGCGCGCTGACCACGGCCACATTGCCGCGAGCCAATCCAGCCCGAGTCTTCGCGACCTGGTCCGATGTGGAGACCCAGGCCCAGTGGTTCATCGGGCCGCACGAGCGGCGGACGCCCGTGAATCGCGAGCGTCCCTCAAGCAGGTGCGCGGGAGGCGAGCGCGGGGCTTGAGGCAGCGGCCGGGAAGGAGCGGGTGAAGGAGAGGACACCGCGAGTGGACTTTCGCCGAGTTGCTCAGGAGGACGTTCGACTTCGACGTGTTCGCCACCCTCCCTCCCCCTCAACAGGGCCCCCATTCCTCTTATGCGCGCGACCGACTTGTCAGCGACGATTTCCGCCTCGCCATCGACAGCACAAGTGGGCTCCAACCTCACGCTGACGCTCACCGTGACAAATGGCGGAACCAGTCCCGAAGGTCAGGTTTTCCTCTCACAGATCCTACCCGACGGCGTGACCTTCGTCGCTGTGACGTCCTCGCAGGGAGGCTGCCAACGCAACGGTTCGGCGGTAGGCTGTGATTTGGGGGCATTGGGCGCGAGCGCCAACTTGACCGTGACGGTGGTCTTGCAGCCGCTGAGCATTGGGATCATCACCACCTCCGTGGAGGGTACCAGGTCGCTGGTGGAAATCGGTCCAAGTCCGATGTCCACCGGAGGCTCCTATTCCCCCTGGTCAGCGAGGCCGTCGGTGAGACTGGAATCAAAGGTGCGAAGGGGGTTGAGAACAGCCGCATTGCTCCTGCTCCTCGCTGGAGGATGCCGGAGCCCATCCCTTCTCACCGACGGGCGAACCCATGAAGCCCTCCCCGGACAGGAAGCCTCGCCCGCCAGGCGCATGGGCGGAGGGCCCTGGCTGCTTCAGGTCCGCAAACAGGACTTGTGGGTCCGCACCCCTGCTGGGGACAGCGAGTACGCACTGACACGGACCGGGCGGGTGGTGGCCACCCGCCCCTACGGAAACGGGCTGGGGTGGAGCGGCGTCGCCATCTCTCCCGATGGGCGCCAGGTGGCCTATGTCGAACGCCCGGAAGCGCAGGAGCACGAATCCCCGGGCCGATGGGCCCTCCTGTGGATCGTCAATTCGGATGGCTCGGGTCGACGCATGCTGCTGGACCTTCGCGAGCACGCGCTGACTCCGGGGCCGTTCCGCGCGGGCCCCATCCTCTGGTCCTCGGATGGCGCCCGGATCGCATTCTCCCTGGAGTCCTTCGCGCGAACCGGTCCGGAGTCGCGGCCCTGCCCGCTCGCGGAGGTCCACACGGTGGACGTGGGTTCAGGCAAGGTGGAGCGGCTCTTCGAGAGTCCAACGCACGGGATGCTCACCCCCCGAGGGTGGAGCGCACAGGGGACCGTCTCCTTCTCGCTGCTCTCCTGTGAGGCAACCGCCGAGGTCGGGAAGGACGGCCGCTTCTTCGAATTCGAGCCAGGAAGAGGCATACGAGACACGCACGCGCGCGGTGCGGTTTCCTCCGACGGGGTGCATACGCTCCTGCTGCCAGCGACACCGGAAGCCGGGGCTCCCACCGCATTGCTGGATGGAAGGAAGGTGGATGCCCCTTCCGAGGTCGACACCCGACTCCTGCGCCACGTGGCCTGGATGCAGCACCAACCCGTGGCCTATCTCACGACCTACTCAGGACAGCCTCGCTCCTGCGCATTCGACCGTGTGCCCGCGCCAGCGCTCTTCCAGGCGAACTTCGACGCGTCGCGACCGGGCATCGAGCCGAGAACGGGACTGGGTGGACTCATGGTCCTCGCGTTTTCACCCGACGACGCACACGTCCTCGCCGCGACGGTCCTGCTGCGCTCCCAGGCAAGCGAGGTGTGCTGGCCGGACACCTTCGATTCGCTCCTGGTGATGGAACGCGTCCAGTTGGAGAACAGCCCCACCCTGACCGCGCTCTCCGCTTCCAGCATCCGGCTCGACGTGACGGCATCGCAGATGGGACCAGAGCTTCAGGGCTTCGTGGGCTGGGTGCGGTAGCGCTCGAATCCACGAAGAACGCAATTTATCGGCTCGGCCTTGCAAGTAACGCCTCACTACCTTGCGCTGGTGCCGGAAGGCGTCTTCGTGCCGGGGGAGGGCGGCGTGCGCTTTGAGGCGTTGCCGCCGCCCACGCAAGGGCCTGCATGCCAACGACAGGCAGGGACTGGAACGGCGATGCCGCTACGGGGCGCGCGGTGCGCTGGCGCTGGAGCGGCTGTCACGAGCGGAGGACGGCCGCATCGCCTATCGGATGAAGCGCCCGCTGCCGGACGGCATCACGTACCTGCTCTTCACCGGGTAGGAACTGTTACGGCGTGTAGCGTCCCTGGTACCTCCGCCTCGGGCAAACCTCACGAGGTTCCACGGCGTCTTCGCTCCAGGCGTCAGACTGCTGCCATTTCTGGTCCCTCAAGCAGGCGCGCAGGAGCGGTGTGCCGGTGGCCATCACCGCGTGCGCCCTGACCGACGGCGACTTCGTGACCAGGTTCCAGCCGCCCGTGGACACCGGCTGCGTGCCGGATGACCTGGGCCAGGGTTGTGGATCCGCGCGAGCCGATCGCGTGTTGACGGTCGACCTCGACGCAGCTCGCCCTGCATCGCTGCTGGTGGTGCGCGGCATCACCGCCGATGTGGTCGCCGAGATCTCGGTCGACGGCGAGTCCTGGGCAGGCGTCGGAATGGACGGCATCGTCGGATCGTTCATCCCCGCGACCAGCGCCCGCTACATCCGCCTGCGCAGCAAGACCGACAACGGCGGGCTGCCGCTGAGTCTGACCGAGCTCTCGCTGTGGTGACGCCGTCCCCAAGGCGTCGGTGCGCTGGCTGAGCGATGGCGCATCCCTGCGGTCGACGGTCGAGACACCAAGAGTGCGCTTGCAGGGCGAGCGGGCGGACGAGCGGACGCTGTCAGGGCGCAAGGCAGCTCGAGCGTTGACATCCACGGTCAAGTCTGGTGAAGGTTTGACCCCATAGGAAGCCGTTCTCGCGCGCTCAGGTATGCGAAACGCTCCTGCGTCGATGGCGCCCTCGCTCGCGTCCGACGTTCCTTGCCCCGGCCTCTGCGCCGCTCGGCATTCCATCCACCCGGAGTCCACGGACTCCGGTGCATGGGGCGCGTGCGCCCACGTGCATGAACCTGCGGGACGGTCGCCGGCGCCCAGGTGCGCCGGGCAGCTCCCCTGCTCGAGGTGTGTCCAGATGGCTCTTCGTGTCGCGATCATCGGAGCTGGCCCCAGCGGCCTGGCCCAGTTGCGTGCGTTTGAATCCGCTGCCCGCAAGGGAGCGGAGATCCCGGAAATCGTCTGCTTCGAGAAGCAGGAGGATTGGGGCGGGCTCTGGAACTACACGTGGAGGACCGGCCTGGGACGCTACGGCGAGCCGGTGCACGGCAGCATGTACCGGCACCTGTGGTCGAACGGTCCGAAGGAGGCGCTCGAGTTCGCCGACTACTCCTTCGACGAGCACTTCGGCCGGCCGATCTCGTCCTATCCGCCGCGCGAGGTGCTCTACGACTACATCCGCGGGCGGGTGGAGAAGTGCGACGTCCGCAAGTACATCCAGTTCAACACCATCGTTCGTTGGCTCTCCTGGTCCGAGGAGTCCCGGAAGTTCACCGTGGTGGTCGACGACCTCGCCAGGCGCGAGGTCCGCGAGGAGTCGTTCGACTGGGTGGTGAATGCAACCGGCCACTTCTCCACGCCAAACGTGCCCTTCTTCGAGGGCATCGACTCCTTCCCCGGTCGCGTGCTGCACGCGCACGACTTCCGCGGCGCCGAGGAGTTCGCGGGAAAGGATCTCCTGCTGATCGGGAGCAGCTACTCCGCCGAGGACATCGGCGTGCAGTGCCACAAGCTGGGCGTGAAGTCGGTGACCATCAGCTACCGGTCCGCCCCCATGGGCTTCAGGTGGCCCAAGGGCATGAAGGAGGTACCACTGGTGAAGCGGTTCGAGGGGAACCGCGCGCACTTCGCGGATGGGACCTCCGCGACGCTCGATGCGGTCATCCTGTGCACGGGTTACCAGCACAAGTACCGCTTCCTTCCCAATGCGCTGCGCCTGGAGAGCCACAACCGGCTCTACCCGCCGGGGCTCTACAAGGGCGTGTTCTGGCAAGGCCAGCCGGAGCTCGCCTACCTGGGGATGCAGGACCAGTACTACACCTTCAACATGTTCGACGCCCAGGCATGGCTGGTGCGCGACGTGATCATGGGGCGCACCGCGCTGCCGTCCGCCGAGGAGCGCGAGGCGGACATCGCGGCGTGGGTCGAGCGTGAGGAGGGGATCCAGGATTCGTTCGGGGCGGTGGACTTCCAAACCGACTACATCCGGGACTTGCTCGGCCGTACCGACTACCCGGGCTTCAGCGTGGAGAAGGTCGCGGAGCTGCTGAAGCAGTGGCTGCGCGACAAGCAGGAGGACATCCTCGGCTACCGCGACCGCACCTTCACGTCGATCGTCACCGGCACCCGCGCCACGCCGCACCGTCGCAAGTGGATGGACGAGCTGGACGACTCGGCGGAGAACTTCCTCGCCGAGGCCCCGGTGCGCAGGACCGGGTGAGGGGCCCCGGAGGGAGGGGCCCCGGCGCCGGGGCCGCGCGGCCAAGAAGCGTCGCTCGACGATGACCTCCTTGGGCCTTCCGCTGCCGGCATCCCTACAGGCGACAAAGGGCGTTTGCGTGCAGGCATTGGCGTAGACGGGGCGACAGGTCCGCAGCGGTGGACCCGGCGCCGTGGAGGGCCTCGTCTTCGGCGGAGCGCTCGAGGCCCTCCGCTGCGGAGAGAAGCGCGAAGGCGCAACGGAACGGGGCCTCATGGTTCCCCCACTCCCGGAGCTCTCGCGCCACCTCGCCAACTCCTGCGCGTGCAGTCACCGGGTCCGGATGGAGGACGGCGACGCGTCCGGCCATCGTCTCGAATCGCCCGGAGACCTGAGAAGTCCCCAGCGCAGACGTGGACCTGCTTCACGCATCCCCGCGCGGGCGCCAGCGGAGAGCAGCCCTCCGCGGGGGCGAGCTCCCCGCCCGGGAGCACAAGGTTGAAAGCCGAAACGCTCCCTCAAGCAGGTGCGCAGGAGGCGAGCGCGGGGCTTGAGGCAGCGGCCATGATGGGAGCGCGGCCTGGGCAGGCGTGTGCCCCAAGGGGGCTCAAGCGGCCTGTCCACCGGCCGGGAGCATCGCTCGGGCGGCCCCGTCAGCGGCCCTCCTCGGCCCCTCTGCACCCTCCCTCCCCCTCAAC
>NZ_VHLC01000148.1:0-16702 GCF_006547355.1 Myxococcus sp. AB036A
GGGCAGTACGGCGGTATGCAGCACGGGTGGCGGGCAGGACGGGGCAGCACGGCGGTACGACGGTACGAGGCAGTACGGGCGGTATGCAGCACGGGCGGCGTGAGGGTTGGGCGTGGCGTAGCAGAACGGGCATTGCAGTCCGTTTCAGTCGGACGGCTCGGGTGTGTGGGATGGGCGAGTGGGAGCCGGTCCTCAGCGAAGAGGACATTCGCGAGGACCGGTTCGACTCAACATCGCTCAGAGATTGAAGCCCACGTTACCGACAGAGATGCTCGGTCCGAAGATGAAGGACCATTTGCTCGACGGAACGACCGGGTCCAGCGTGGGGTCTCCTCCCGTGCGACGTCGGATGTCTCCGCGGAACTCGTAGGCCAGCCACGCCTGCGCACCGACGGCAGCACCCGGACCAATCGGAACGCGCAGACCCAGGCCCAAGACGACCGCGAGCGTCGGCGGGAATTGGATGTCACCCGACTGAGGCACGAGCCCCAGTCCCATCAAACCCGCTTCGATTCCCAGCAGCCGCTCCTGCCCTTCGTTGTTCAGCAACGCCAGTCGCGACACGACACCGAAGTTGATGGCGAGCTGCCCGGTGGGTTCGGTGGCGCGGTAGAGGCCCGCGGGAATGGCGGCCGTCGTGTAGAGCCGGAAGAGGCCACCGGTGACGATGGCCGTCCACTGCGCGGAGGGCAGACCGGTACGGTCCGTCGTGCTCAAGGCGTAGCGCGACTCGTCCGCCACGTGGGAGACCTGGACGGTGATGCGGTCGTACTGCCCCAGGTTGCCCGGGACGGGGATGTCGCGCTGCTCTCCCTGCGGACGCAGGAACATCCGCTGCTCGACGCCGCTCTCCCCGCGCACCGAGCCATCCGGCTTCGTGACGCTGATGCGGAGCAGGACCTCCTGGTTCCCATCCTCCGGCTTCAAGCGCTGACGGTACACGATGACGCGACAGGTGTTGCGCATCTCGTAGGGAATCCGGTGGGGGCGGCTGGGCTCCAGTCGCTGGTCCTTGCCGTCCTTGTCCGCGCAGACGAACTCCACCAGGTTCTCGATGCGGGCGGGCACGCTGGCTTCGCGCACCACGCGTTGGAAGCGCTCATCCACCATCGCCAGGTCGGTGGTGGCCAGCTCCGCGGGCAGCGTGGGAAGCCGGTAGCCGAAGCGCAGCACCACGAAGGCGCCTGGCGCAGCCTCGCCCTGGATGAAGGTGACGGACTCCCGCGTCGTGACGCTGTAGGCGCCAGGCAACGGCTCCAGCACGAAGCGTCCCAAGCCGGCGTTGGACGCCATGTTCACCTCTGCGGGCCGGTTGGTCGGGATGAAGTCGATGGAGCCAAGCCCAGGCAACTCCAAGCTGGCCCGGGGCGCGGGCAGGGGCAGCGTCTTCGCCGTCTCCGAAGCCACCACTGTTCCATCCTGCCGCGACGTCAGCGCGGTGATGGTCACCTGCTGATCGGACGTGCCGCCCGTGCGCAGCATCACATAGGTGCCCTCCGCCAGCTTCACCACGCGCTCCACGCGGACGCGCAGGCCGTTGACGGTCCACACCAGGGTGCGCGGGTCATGGGCGCAGACTGGATCCAACCGGACCACGAGCGCGGAGTTCTCCGCGCCACGCAGCACCGAGCCCTCCACCGCCGTGAGCGGACACGCCAGCACGGACAGCGTGGTGGTGATGACCTGGTCGAGCGCGTCGCCCCGCGAGAAGTAGACGCGTGGCACCAGCCGCGCGCGCAGCGTCACCGTGGCATCCACGCCCGGGACGTTGCGCACGGAGATGAAGCCTTCGGCGGGTTCGCAGCGGGCGATGCCGCAGTCGGCGGTGGCAATCGCCTCGGAGTGGCTGACGGGGACGCTGCCTGGCCCCTTCGACACGTCGATGCCGTTGGAGAGCACCAGGGGCTCGGTGAGGATGGTGCGGCCGGGGCGGATGCGGAGCGATTCGGGGTCCACCAGGTTCCCGAGGGCGTCGTAGGTCTTCACGTCTGGCCCGACGCGGCCGTAGGGCGGAATCCAGTACAGCGACGTGTCCGTGGGCAGGCCCTGCGGCACGGGCACCGCGCAGTCCGCGAGTCCCCGGGGCTTGGAGGGGGACAGGCAGACGTCCTGCCCCTCCATGGCGGGGCGCTCCGGCTCGCCGCGCGGCTTGCCCGACCACGCGACGCCCACGTTCAGCAGCCCCACGCCGCGCAGCTCCAGGCGGCCTTCGTCCGGATAGAAGGAAGTCCCCGAGAAGTCGATGCGCGGCAGCGGCCCGGTGGCAATCACTGTGACGATTCGTTCACTGGTCGCGCACTGCGCCGGGGTGTCGGCGACCTTGAGGTCCTGCGTGCGCGTGTTGTCATCCGGCCTGGCGGGCGGAAGCACGGAGCGGCCATCCGGGCCCAGGCTCCAGCCGTTGCGGACCGGCCCGCAGACGACACCCTGGGCCAGCACCTCCACGGGGCGGCCACCCTCCGGCACTTGCACGACGGGAGCGGCGGCGGCGAGCCCCGCAGCCAGCAGCGAGGCGAGAACGACGAGGCGGACAGGGGGCATCACTTCGCTAAAGAGCGAAGGATGCCGCCACGGTCAAGCCCGATTGCCCGGCGATATCAAGCGGCGGGCTGCGCCTCGATGCCCAACGCCTCATGCGCGAAACGAAACATTCGTTCATTGAGCTTTCCGAGAAATTCAAGCGGATGCCGGCCGGAGCGGTCCGCCGCGTCCTCCATCTTCTCCCTGCACCGGAGATCGGCGCAGAGGTTCACCCCCACGCGACGCTTGTTGTCCACCGCTGTGGTGAGCAGGCACACCTCGTGAGCCGAGCCGTAGCTGTGACACCACTCGCACATGCGAGTGACGGGCTCGCCGCCCAGGGCGTCCCGGCGGAAGATGATGCCAATGGGCTTGCGGCTGCCCGGCGCGGAGAAGATGAGGTACACGCGCGCGCCGGACGTCTCCGTCCAGGCGAGGTAGTCACGCACGAAGAGCGGGAAGGTGATGCCCGAAGGCATCTCGATGACTCGGCGGTCTCTGGGGCGGAAGGATTCGATGAGCGCCCGGTCGTTTTCGAATCGGAACACGGCTGCTCCTTGGAGAACATCAGCCCCTAACAATGGGGTGTGCCCGTTTCCACCAGAACCCACCTGCCAGGCGGGCGCTCGCCCGGTGCGGCATGTGTTCGGCGCGCTGTGCTCCCTGGACGGTCGGGCGCTGGCGGCGGTTCTGCATACGTGGCCATTCCCCGCCGCCCCGCGCCAGGATAGACATGCCGTGCCGGGCGGTGGTGGCCACCGCCCTTGAAACCCTCTGGAGGCATCGTGAACTCGCCCCTTGTGCTCGACGCGGTGGAAGTCCTGTTCGCCTCGAGGGCGCAGGCCGCCTAGCCGGCCGCGAAGGTCTGACACAGCGCGGCCGTGCGCTCCTCGGGGTGCCCTGAAGAACCAGGTGCGCCATTGGCACCGCTCTGTCCGGAGTCCTTCCAACCATGTCGCTTGAAACCCTCGGCTGGGGTCCAGCCTTCGAACACGCATTCTCCACGCTCGTCTCGCAGTCCCCGCTGTCCCTCGTCCCTGGCCGCGTCGTGCGCCAGCATCGAGGGCTGCTCACGGTCCAGACGGCCACGCGCACCCTGTTGGCGCGCACCGCGGGCCGGCTGCTCCATCAAGCCCCCGGCGTCGAGTCCCTGCCCACCATCGGTGACTGGGTGGCGCTCCAGCTCCCCGATGGGGACGGCGAGGCGCTGCTCCACGCGGTGCTGCCTCGCTCCAGTGTGCTCGCCCGGCGCGAGGCGGGCAGTGAGCGCGACGGGCAGCTCATCGCCGCCAACCTGGACGTCGTGGTCCTCGTCGCGGGACTGGACGGCAACTTCAATCCCCGCCGCATCGAACGGGCGTTGGCACTGGCGTGGACCAGCGGCGCCTCGCCCGTGGTGGTGCTCACCAAGGCGGACCTGCGCCCGGACGCGGATTCGCTCGTGGCCGAGGTGGAGGAGCTGGCTCCAGGCGTCCCCGTGCTCGCGCTGAGTTCCTGGACGGGGGAGGGCATCGAGGCCCTTCGCGCGCAGCTTCCGGCCGGGAAGACGGGGGCGCTGCTCGGCTCCTCCGGTGTCGGCAAGTCCACGCTGGTCAACCGGCTCCTGGGCGAGGCGCGGCTGCTCACCCAGGTGGTCCGCGCCGAGGACGACAAGGGCCGTCACACCACCACGCACCGCGAGCTGTTCGTGCTCCCGGGCGGCGGACTGCTCATCGACGGACCCGGCATGCGCGAGCTGGGGCTGTGGGGCGAGGATGACGGCAACGGCATCGGCCAGACGTTCACCGACATCCTCGAGCTGGCCGCCGACTGCCGCTTCACGGACTGCCAGCACCAGCGCGAGCCCGGGTGCGCGGTGCGCGCGGCCGTGTCATCGGGGGCCCTGCCCGAGGCGCGGCTCGCCAGCTACGAGCGGCTGCGGCGCGAGCAGGCCTACCAGGTCCGTCAGCGCAGTGCGTCCGCGGAGCGCGACCACCGGCGCCACGAGCGCAGCAAGACGTTGATGGGCTGGGAGGCAACGCGCTCCAAGCGCCGGCGGGACTGAGACGTCCTTCCCTCAGGAGGCGGGTGGAGTGACCGCCTTCTGACTGCCCGGCCGCCCCTCCGGCGGCCGGGCCCCGTGGCTGGCGCGCGCCGTGTCTATACTCCGCGCCCATCATGAAGAAGGACTCGCTCAAGGCCCGCCTGCGTCGCACGTTGCGGTGGGACCTCTGGATGACGCTGGGCCCCGCGCTCGTCATCGTCAGCATCGCGTTCGCCGTCACGTTCTACTTCGTCAAGCCCGCGCCGCCGAAGAAGCTCGTCATCGCCGCGGCTGGGGACGAGGGCGGCTTCCGGTACTTCGCGCGCAAGTATCAGGAGATTCTCGCGAAGCACGGCGTCACGGTGGAGATTCGTCCTACGGATGGCTCGCTCACCAGCATCAAGCTGCTGGAGGACGAGCGCTCTGGCGTGGACGTGGCCTTCGTCCAGAGCGGGACGTCCGACGCCACCAAGGCGCCGCACGTCGTATCCCTGGGAAGCCTCTCCTACGTGCCGTTGTGGGTCTTCTACCGGGGGCCCACCATCGACGACCTGAACGCCCTGCAGGGCAAGCGCATCGTCGTGGGGCCCGAGGAGAGTGGCACGCGCGCCCTGTCCATGAAGTTGCTGGAGGCCAACGGCGTGGGCGCCGCGCCCACGGAGCTCTTGAACCTGGGGCGCGACGAGGCCATCGAGCAGCTCAAGCAGGGCAAGGTCGATGCTGTCTTCATCGTGTCCCCAGCGGAGTCACCACCCGTCCAGCGGCTCGCGCGGGTGCCGGACATCAACCTCCTCAGCTTCTCGCGGGGCGAGGCCTACGTGCGCCGCTTCCCCTATCTGTCCCGGCACGTGCTGCCGCGAGGCGTGCTCGACCTGGCCGCGGACGTGCCAGGCCGTGACGTGGTGATGTTGGCGCCCACCGCGAACCTGGTCGCCACCGATGCGCTCCACCCGGCGCTGGCCTACCTCTTGATGCGCGCGGCCAGCGAGGTCCACGGCAAGGCCGGCATCCTGGACCGCACGGGCGAATTCCCGGCGGCGCTCGAGGCGGGCTTTCCGTTCAGCAGCGAGGCGCGCCGCTACTACGAGTCCGGCGTTCCGCTCCTGCACCGCTATCTGCCGTTCTGGGCCGCCAACCTGGTGGACCGGCTCTGGGTGATGCTGGTGCCCTTCATCGCCGTCCTGGTGCCCCTGGGCCGGGTGGCGCCTGCGCTGTACCAGTGGCGCGTGCGCTCGCGCATCTTCCGCTGGTACGCGCGGCTGAAGGAAATCGAGCTCCAGCTCGAGGAGGGCCCGGGCCGGGAGATGTTGGAGGAGATGCTGCGGCGGCTCGACGAGGCCGAGCGCGAGGTGAACCGCATCCCCATGCCCCTGGCCTACGCGGAGAACCTCTACTTCTTCCGGGAGCACGTCGACGTCGTCCGTCGCCGCCTCACCCGGCGCATCGCCGAATCCGGCGAGCCCTCGTCCGAGGTGCTCACGGCCCGGGAGAAGACCGCGTAGCCGCCGCGGCCACAGGGCGCTTCCGGGGCTTGCTCGGAAGCGCCACGAGGCCGTGGGTCAGTGCGCGAGCGCGTGCAGCAGGTTGACGTAGCTGTCGGACCAGACGCGCCTGTCCTTCAGCTCGGGCGGCGTGTCCACCGGCTGGAAGGGCAGCTCCTGGGTGAGGCGGGCCACGACGTCGCTGTTGGCGCTCATGGCGAACCAGACGCTGGGTGAGCGGCCCGACGCCAGCTCCTCGGCGGTGAGGCGCTCCGTCTGGTTCACGAGCCCCTGGACCCGCAGCTCCGTGCTCAAGCGGGTGAGCACGGGGACCAGGTCGAAGAGTCGGCTGGAGACATGGAACAGCAGGAGCCCCTCCGGCGCGAGCTTCCGGAGATAGAGGCTCAGCGCCTCCCGGGTCAGCAGGTGCGTGGGGACGAAGTCGCTGGAGAACGCATCGAGGACGATGACGTCGTACCCGCCGTCCTTGGCTTCCTCCATGCGAAGCCGCGCATCCCCCGCGAGGACGCGGAGCTCCGCCTGGCTGGAGCCGAGCATGCTGAAGTGCTGGCGCGCGAGCCGCTCCACCTCCGGGTCCAGTTCGTAGAAGTCCCACTGCTCGCCGGGGCGGCCATACGCGGCGAGGCTGCCGATGCCGAGCCCCACGACGGCCACGCGCTCACGCGGAATCCGTTCCGAGGCCAGCACCCGGCCCACCGCGGAGCCCCGGTGGTAGTAGGAGAGGGGCTCTCCTCGCTCGTCCGGGTGGAGGTTCTCCACGCCGTGGACGGTGCTGCCGTGCTGGAACAGCCGCAGGCCCTCCGCGTCCTTGACAGTGTAGAGGCCGTAGAAGGTGCGCGAGCCTTCGATGCGCCCGCGCGCGAGCATCCACCCGGAGAGCACCAGGACCGCGACGACGAACAGGGCGGCTCCGCTCGATACGTAGGGCGCCAGCTTTGGGACGGGCATCCCCTGGCCCCGGCGCATCATGTCCCGCGCCGCCAGTCCTCCCAGCAGGAGGAGGCCGGTGATGCCGTGGTCCAGGTACGGGAGCGCCAGCGAGCCCAGCGTCAGGGGAACGACCAGGGCCAGCAGCAAGGTGCCCACCAGACCGCCCAGCGAGACGTGCAGATAGAACGAGCCCAGCAGGCGCGGGTCCGACGGGCGGCACCACACGAGGTTGCCATGCATCAGCAGGCAGCCCACCCAAAGCACCGCGCTGTGCAGCACCAGGGACGGGAGCGACGTCTGCGCGCGTGCCAGCGCGAAGAGGGCCGCGCCCGCCGCGACGGCGAGGCTCCCCAGCGCGAGCCGGTTCAACCCCGTGGGCGTGGGGGGCCGCTTCGAGAAGCAGACGATGAGCGTGAGCAGGTACAGCGAGAGGGGGAGGATCCACAGCAGCGGGATGGAGGCATCCAGCGTGAGGACGTTGGTGACCGCGAGCAGCAGCGCATTGGCGCTCGCGGACAGCAGCAGCCAGGTGATGCGTGAGGCGCGCGGGGCGCGGGGCGCAGGCTCGGTCCGGGCCGCTGGCTCGGACGTCGTGCTTCCACCGGCAAGCGCCGGGCGCACGCGCTGGATGCAGAGCAGCGCGAAGACGACGAACGCGCCGTAGCCCGCGTACCAGACGACCAGCTGTTCCTGGATGTCGAGCGCCGGCTCCACCAGGAAGGGGAAGGTGAGCAGCGCCGTGAGCGCGCCCGCGTTGGACGTTCCGTAGAGGAAGAACGGGTCACCCCGAGAGGGATGCTCCGTGCGGGTGAACCAGCCCTGGGCGACGACGCTCGTCGTCGACAGGGCGAGGAACGGCAGCCCCAGTGACAGCGTCAGCGTGAGCAGGATGGCCGCCACGGGGTGCAGCTCGAAGAGGTGCAGCCGGAACGGGAAGACGACCACCGCGAGCAGCACGAAGCCCAGGTGGGCCCAGCGGTAGCGGCCCTGGTGCGCGGCCACCGCGACCCGGCTCGAGTAGAAGTAACCGAGCAGCAGCACCGCCTGGTAGAACACCAGGCACGTCGTCCAGATGGCCGCGCTGCTTCCGTAGGAGGGCAGCAGCAGCCGCGCGAGGATGAGCTCCACCTGGAAGAGCAGGAAGGAGCCGAGGAAGACCCAGAGGTGGAACAGCGTCCCTGTGAGGCCGTGGGTCGAGGGCTTCGGGGCGGGGAGGTCGGTCGTCATCCTGGGAGCCACTCGCGAAGGCCCATACGCAGCGTGTGTGTGTGGCCGTGTGGGCGGAGCATCGCTCCAGGCGGCCCGAAAAAAAACGCAGGGGTGCCTCAAGGTTTTCGGCGCCGTGCGTTTTGAATTTCGAAGTGGGGATGGGGAGGAAGCAAGCCCGGGGGGGCTGTTGCTTCCAGAGGGGGAGGGCGCGCCGGAGTCGGGCCGCGCAGTCATTGGGAGCACGTCGAGGGGGCGTGCTCCCAATGTTTTTTTCTGGAGCTCTCGTCTGAGTGGCTCACGTGGCGGGGAGTGCGTCGGGGGGCGCGCTCCCCGCTGTGTTTTTTCAGGGATCTGCTTCGGCCGGGCCCGGTCTCCCGGGCCCCGGCTGTACCCGCCGGACTACTCGGCGTCGGACGACGGCATGACCTTGATGGGCTGCCCGTCGTCGCCCGTCACCGTCGTGCCTTCGGTCTTCTGCTGCGCCGCCGTGGGCGTGCCCACCGCGAAGCTGAACACCCGCGACAGGTGCGCGCCGCGGAAATCACCCGTGACGGTGACGACGAGGTGAGACTGTCCTTCACCCGGCGTGAAGCTCACGTCGAACTCGGACACGGCGTCCGGGGTGAAGCTGCCACCCGACACGGGGGTGGCGGAGCTCTTCACTTCCAGTCCGTCCACGCCGGAGAGGCTGACGTTGACGTCGGTCGCCGGCGCGTCGAAGCGCAGGGAGACGCGGGCCTGGTCCTCACCCAGCTTCGCGTCGGCCTTCACTGGCGCGCCGGCCTTCGTGGTGTCCGAGCTGTCGCTGGGCGTGGGGTTCGACTTCGACGGGGAGGTGCAGGCGACCTGCGCCGTGAGCGCGAGGAGACTGGACAGGGCTGCGATTGCCTTGAGGTTCATGTGCGCTCCGGAATCACTGGCTGGTGATGGAGAGGGTGGGGAAGGGACTGTAGTTACCGGTCGTCTCCTTGAAGCCGTACACGACGACGACGTACCGCGCGTCCGCCTGGGTCGGGATGCTGACCGTCTCCGCACCGATGTAGCTGATGTCGGACTCCGCCAGGCTCCGGCCCTGGCCGAAGACTTCGATGCCCACGTCCTGCGACGCATGGGACGCGCTGAGCGTCATGTTCCGGCCAGTGCCGGTGAAGACGTAGTACTGGTTCTGCTCGCGCTTGTTGTAGTCGAGCCCGCCCACCAGCGGCACTTCGGTGGTGTACGGGATGCCCGGCACGTTGGTGTAGATGGCGCGCAGCGAGGTGTCCCCATCTCCGAAGTCCGAGGAGATGGACCCGATGTTGTAGTGGGCCAGCAGCTGGTACACGTCCGCGGTGCTGACGCCGGGCTGGGCGTTGAGGCCGTTGATGAACGAGCCGATGGTGGTCAGCGCGGGCGTCGACTTCTGCGGGCCGACGAGCACGTCGTAGAGGATGCCCAGGTCGTATGACACCCTGTCGTACGACTCGTTGGTGCCGGAGTCGTACAAGTCATAGAGCAGCCGGAAGACGCTCATCTCGGAGAAGGCGCCCTTGCGCGGGTCGTCGGTGGTGGGCGGCTCGCTCTCCGCGTCGAAACCGAAGGCGGCCAGCGTCGAGCCGCTCCACATCGTGTCGACGT
The DNA here is from genome assembly GCF_006547355.1 of Myxococcus sp. AB036A. NCBI lineage: Bacteria > Pseudomonadati > Myxococcota > Myxococcia > Myxococcales > Myxococcaceae > Myxococcus > Myxococcus sp. AB036A. The sequence continues at coordinate 9,802 of NZ_VHLC01000148.1, forward strand.
AGATGGGCTCCGGCAGCAGGATGCTGGCGAGCGCGTTGCCATAGCCCTCGCCGAAGGCGAGGCGCGGGTCCAGGATGTCACCGCTGGAGTGCGGTCCGCCCGGGCTGTCCGCGCGCGACAGGTTGGCCTCGAAGTAGTGCCCCCACTCGTGGACGATGACGTGGGCGTCGAACTCGTCGGTGTCCACGCCGTCCCGGCCGAGCACGTAGATTTCGTTCTCCGCGAAGGAGAAGTGCGACGTGCCGATGCGGCCCTGCGGCTTGCTGCCAGACTGGGGCACGTTGTTCGGGCTCCAGTTCACCTTCAGCAGCGGGAAGTTGACCGGGCGCACGTCCATGAAGGCCCGCGACGCGGTGTACATGCTGTCGAGGATGGCGAAGGGCGCCGCGATGCGCCGGCTGGCCGTGTAGCTGGTGCCCGCCCAGCCGTGGGTCGCGTGCAGGTCCTTGGTCGTCACCGTCGTGGTGATGTCGCCACCCAACGCCCAGATGGCGTTGTTGTCGGTGTTGTCCTCAATCTGGATTTCGGGCTGGGTCGTCTTGGCGAGCGCGACGACCGTTAGCGCGCCGCTGCCAGACGGCCTGTACGTCAGCGTGTAGCGGCCCTCTTGGTCCGTCGTTCCATCGACGAGGACCCGCGTCCCCTGTCGCACCTGGACGACTGCGTTGCGCACGGGTCGCTTCTGGGCCTGGTTGAACTCCAGGGTCCCCCGCCGCGTGGAGGGAGAGTAGACGGCCGGGACGAAGTCGTACGTCACCGTGCCGCTCAAGGTGACGGGGTCGCCCAGGGGACCGTTGTCCCCATCATCATCATCGTCATCACCGGGACACGCAGTTGTCAGCGCCAGGGTGAATGCGAGCGCCAGCACCTTGCAGGTGAGGTCTCGGGTCGGCTTGCGAGTCACGTCCATTCCGTTCTCTCCCCCTTACCCCTCGCGGATTCGAGGGCAGGCGGGGCATTGTCGACAAGTCCGCAGCCAACTTCAAACGGACATCGGCCGCGGACCTGTCGGACCGGGCGTCAACTCAGGGGAGCGGCCCGTCGACCAGGCGGAGCACGTCCGCCAGCACGCCCGCCGCTGTCACCGCCGCGCCCGCGCCGTAGCCGCGAATCACCAGCGGTGTGGGGCTGTAGCGCTCCGAGGTGAAGCTGAGCGCGTTCTCTCCGCCCTTCACCGCCGCCAGCGGGTGCGTCAGGGGCACCGGCACGAGCCCGACAAAGCAACCGTCCTCCGTGACGCTGCCCACGTAGCGTAGCACCTTGCCCTCCGCGCGGAGTGCCTCCACGCGGCGCTGGAAGGCGGCGTCCACCTGGGGGAGCCGGGCGAGGAAGTCATCCAGCGGCCCGGTGGCGTCGAAGTCCGGCGGCAGCAGGGAGTCCAGCCTCACCTGCTCCAGCTCCACCTGGCGGCCCAGCTCGCGGGCGAGGATGAGCACCTTGCGCGCCACGTCGGTGCCGTGGAGGTCGTCGCGCGGGTCGGGTTCGGTGAAGCGCTTCTCCATGGCGGTGCCCACCGCCTGCGACAAGGGGACGCCTTCCTCCGTCAGGCCCAGGATGAATGACAGCGAGCCGGAGAGGACGCCTTCCACGCGCAGCACCCGGTCTCCCGTGCGAAGCATGTTCTTCAGCGTGTCGATGACGGGCAGCGCCGCGCCCACGTTCGTCTCGTAGAGGAAGCGGCGTTGGTGACGGGAGGCCGTCTCGCGCAGCTTGCGGTAGTGGCTCCACTGGCCGGCGTTGGCCTTCTTGTTGGCGGTGACGACGTGGAGCCCCGCCTCCATCAGCGACGGGTAGGCGAGCGCGATGTCCTCGCTGCTGGTGCAGTCCACGAAGACGGGCCGGCCCGGCCGCTTCGCGCGGGCCCAGTCGCGGAAGGCGTCCAGGGGCGCGCCGTCGCCGCTGGCCGCCAGCCGCTGCTTCCAGTCCTCCAGGGGAATTCCCTCGCTCGCCGTCGCGACGCGCTTGCTGTTGGCGATGACGCAGACGCGCAGGTCCACGCCGTGGGCGCGCAGCTTGGGCGCCTGCTGGTGGACCTGCTTGAGCAGCTCGCCGCCCACGCTGCCCACGCCGGCCAGCAGCAGCTCCACGACTTCCGTGGTGCCGAAGCACCGACCGTGGACATGGGCCAGGGCGCGGGGACCGTCCGTCTCCGCGATGACCGCGGAGATGCTGCGCTCGCTGGAGCCCTGCGCGATGGCGGCGATGCTGCAACCCACGTCCGCCAGCGCGCTGAAGAAGGTGCCCGCCACGCCCACGCGGTGGCGCATGCCATCACCGACGATGCTGAGCACGGCGAGCCCGCGCTGCTGCTCGATGGTGTCCACCTTGCCCGCCGCGCGCTCCATCTCGAACGCGACTTCCAGGGCCTGGACGGCGCGCTCCGCGTCCGCCTGCTGGACGCAGAAGCTGATGGAGCATTCGCTGGAGCCCTGGGTGATGAGCACCACGGAGATGTTGGCGAGGGCCATGGACTCGAAGACGCGGGCGGCGGTGCCCGGAACGCCCTTGAGTCCCGCGCCGCCCAGGTTCACCAGGGCGATGCCGGGAAGGAAGGAGAGGCCGCGCACCGGGTGCTCGGGCGGCGCGGCGTCGTCGGTGACGCGGGTGCCCGGGTGGTCGGGGCGGAAGCTGTTGCAGACGCGCACGGGGATGCCGCGCTCGCGCGCGGGCGCAATCGTCTTGGGGTGGAGCACCTTGGCGCCGAAGTAGGCCAGTTCCATGGCCTCCTCGAAGCTCACCTCGGGCAGCGGGAAGGCTTCTGGCACCAGCCGCGGGTCGGCGCTGAAGATGCCGTCCACGTCCGTCCAGATCTCCAGCAGCTCCGCGTCCAGCGCCGCCGCCGCCAGCGCCGCCGAATAATCCGAGCCTCCCCGGCCCAGGCACATCGTCTTGCCCCGGGTGTCACCGCCGAAGAAGCCCGGCATCAGCATCAACCCGGGACCGCCGGCCTCACGCAGCGGCGCGAAGCGCGCCCGGGTCTCCTCCTGGAGCGGCGTGGCCTGGAGCGGGTCCCCCGCGCAGAGGATGACGTCCCGTGGCTCCACGGCGTGCGGCTCCAGTCCGCGTGCGTGCATCAGCGCGCCCAGAATCAGGCACGCGGCGCGCTCGCCCAGTCCGGACAGGTGCGCGAGCACGGAGGGCGAACATTCCCGCAGCAGCCCCACGCCCTGCAGCAGCCCGCGCAGCTCCGAGGCCAGCGTGGAAAGTCCCTCTTCCAGCGAGCGCAGCCGCGCCTCCCCCAGCTCCGCCGCCAGCTCGCGGATGATGCCGCGGTGGACGTCCTCGAAGCGGCCGTGGAGCGACTCCACCGGCTGACCTTCCTGGGCCGCGCGGGCCGCGTCCAACAGGAGGTTGGTGATGCCGGACACGGCCGAGGCGACCATCATCACCCGCGTCTCCTTGCGCGCCGCCGCGGCCAGGTCCGCCACGCCGCGCATCCGCTCGGCGTTGCCCACGCTCGTCCCCCCGAATTTCATCACCCTCATGAGCGCACCTCCGCGTGGAAGGCGGCGAGGCGGGACGGCGGGTTCGGCGGCGTCGACTGCGGGGAGGGCTGCATGTCGGGGCTCCTGCGGCATGTGAAAACAAAAAAGCCCCGCGCCGGAGAGCGCGGGGCCGAGCTGGAAACCAAGGGGGTTCCGTCGCTAGACCACCCGCGCCCGGCGGGGAGTCGTCGTGGTCGTGGTGGTGGTCAGCACGGTCGTCAGGACACACGCGCGGGCGAGGAACGTCGTTCCCTCGCGCTGCACGTGCTGGCCGTTGACGCCGTTCATGAAGGGAAGGCTGGCCGAACTTGCCGCGGCAAGTCAAGCAGGGGACCCGGCAGGTCCATGCATGACGGGGAAGGGCTCGCGAAGGTCAATGCGAGCCCTCCCCGGCGTTCAGCTTGCCAGGCGCATGACCACCTGGGTGAGTCCGTAGAAGACCACCGCGGTCAGCGCCGCGGCCGGGATGGTGACCACCCAGGCCCAGATGATGCGGCCGGCGACGCCCCACTTCACCGCGCGCCAGCCCCGGGTGGCGCCCACGCCGACGATGGCGCCGGTGATGGTGTGCGTGGTGGACACGGGAATGCCCAGTTGGGCCAGCGCGATGATGGTGACGCCGCCGCCCGTCTCCGCGGCGAAGCCACCGATGGGCGCCAGCTTGGTGAGGCTGTGGCCCATGGTGCGGACGATGCGCCACCCGCCGAAGAAGGTCCCCAGGGCGATGGCCGCGTGGCAGGAGATGATCATCCACCAGTCGATGTGGAACGGCCGGTCCTTCCAGATGGTGCCGAAGAGCACCACCGCGATGATGCCCATCACCTTCTGCGCATCATTGGTGCCGTGGCTGTAGGAGAAGATGGCGGACGATACGAGCTGCAGCCGGCGGAACCACGAGTCCACCTTCAGCGGTGTCTGGCGGTGCACCGCCCACGTGCTCAACACCATCAGACCAATGCCCAGCGTCATGCCGATGAGCGGCGACAGCACGATGAAGGCGGCGATCTTCGCGATGCCCGAGCCCACCAGGCCCGCGAAGCCGAGCACCGGCAGCGTGGCGCCAATCATGCCTCCGGCCAGCGCGTGCGACGACGAGGAGGGCAGGCCCCACCACCACGTCAACAGGTTCCAGACGATGGCGCCCATGAGGGCGGAGAAGATGACGGCGAGCACCGCGCTGGGGCCCTGAGCCCGGAGCATCTCGAAGTTGATGATGCCCTTGCCCATGGTGTTGGCCACGTGGACGTTCCCGCCAAAGGCCGCCACGAAGTTGAAGAACGCGGCCCAGGCCACGGCGAGGTTGGGGGACAGCACTCGGGTGGAGACCACGGTGGCGATGGAGTTCGCCGCGTCGTGGAATCCATTTATGAAATCGAAGATGAGTGCGACCGCGACAATGAGGATGACGGCGGCGAGTAGCATTTAGCTGTGCTCCAGCACCACGCCTTCGATGACGTTCGCCACCGACTGGCACTTGTCGGTGGCGGTCTCAATGAAGTCGTAAATCTCCTTCCACTTGATGATGAGCAGCGTGTCCGCGCCGCTCTTGAAGAGCCGGCCGACACCCGAGCGCAGGGCATCATCCGCTTGCGCCTCCAGGCGCTTGATTTCCTTGCACCCGGCGAGGATCTGCTCCGGCTTCTTGATGAGTCGCAGCGCGGCCACCACTTCCTGCACCTTCTGCGTGGACAGCACCAGCAGGCGTGCCAGCTCCGTGGCGTCCGGCAGGCTGGCCGGGATTTCGTAGTAGTGCAGGCGGGCGGCGGCGGCGTTGGTCAAATCCAACACGTCGTCGATGCGGGAGAGCAGGGTGTGAATCTGCCCCCGGTCGAATGGGGTGATGAACTGCTTGTGCAGACGGTTGAAGGCGGTGTGGGTGACTTCGTCCCCACGGTGCTCCGCGTCCTTGAGCGCCTGGACCCGCGGGCCGACGTCGCGGTAGTCACTGAGCAACTCGTAGAGCATCTTCGCGCCTTCGACGGTGACGGCACATTGCGCATCGAAGTCGTCGAAGAACTCGTCCGACTTCGGCATCAGCTTCTCGAGCATCCGTCCCTCCAAGTCGCCTGAGGGCAGGCGACGCCGTTCTTGAGGGCGGTTGACATGTCTGTCACGCACCCTTGGCGCGCCCGTGACTACCCTAAGTGGAGAGAATCTCCAGCCTTCCTTTCTGCTTGCCTGTGGCTTCCACCCTCGCTAGGGCGCGCCCGCCGGAGGCAGAGGGGGGGAGCCAGGGCTGGGCACCTTGCTTGCGGTCCGGCCGCTCAGACGGCGATGACAATCTTCCCGAAGTGGGCGCCGGACTCCATGTAACGCAGGGCCTCGCGCGCCTGCTCAAAGGGGAAGCTCCGGTCGATGACGGGCTCGAGACGGTGCTGGGTGAGGAGCCGGTTCATGTCCTCGAACATGGCGCGGCTGCCCACGTAAGTCCGCTGGACGTCGAGCTTCTTTGACTCCACCAGGGCGGAGTCCGGCTTGGCGAAGCCGCCGCTGAGCATGCCGATGAGGGAGATGTGGCCCCCGGGCTTCGTGGCTCGGACGGAGTGGGGGAACGTCTGTTCGCCGGCCACCTCCAGGACGTGGTCCACGCCCTGGCCGCCGGTGAGCGCCAGCACCTGCTCCTCCCAGTCCTGGTGCTTCTTGTAGTTGATGGTGCCATCCGCACCCAGCGTCCGGGCGTGCTCCAGCTTCGCGTCCTGGCTGGAGGTGATGAGGACGCGCGCCCCCAATGCCTTGGCCAACTGGAGCGCGAAGACGGACACGCCGCCGGTGCCCTGCGCCAGCACCGTCTGGCCCGGCTGGAGCCGGCCTTCGGCGACCAGGGCGTTCCAGGCGGTGACGGCAGCGCACGGGAGCGTGGCGCCTTCCTCGAAGGACAGGTGGTCAGGGAGGAGGACGAGCCCCTCCGCGTCCACGACGACGTACTCCGCGAGCACGCCATCCACGCTGCCACCCAGGGCGTTCCGCGTCTTCTCCGGCGAGGCCGGGCCGTCCGTCCAGGTCTGAAAGAAGGTGGGGGCCACGCGGTCTCCCGGCGTCACATGTGAGACGGCGGGGCCCACTGCCACGACTTCTCCGGCGCCGTCCGACACGGGGATGAGGGAGGCAGGGCGCGGTCCGGGATAGCGGCCCAGGGCGATGTAGAGGTCCCGGTAGTTGAGGGACACCGCGCGGATCCGGACCAGCGCCTGGCCGTGGCCCGGCGTGGGCTCCGGCCGCTCCACCTGCACCCATGCGTCGGCGCTCCCCGTCTGCTGCAGTTCGTAGGCTCTCATGCGGGCATGACTATCCACGGACCGTCAGGGCGGCCAGACAACCCTGTGGGAAGGGCTCGCTGGCTGGGTGGATTTGCCCGGAGTGAAATGGTTCGCCGTGGGCGCCTGCCCGGTGGCCAGGGAAGAGGGGTGGCAAGGGGG
>NZ_VHLC01000149.1:0-16581 GCF_006547355.1 Myxococcus sp. AB036A
GGCTCGCTCACACCTCTCCTCATAGACCCGGCCCGCCCGGGTCTATGAGGAGAGGTGTGAGCGAGCCCCAGTCCTCCTACTCCGATGACGAGCCGCGCCGCAGCCGCACCACGGCCATTGCCGCGGCGGCGTGCGTGCTGCTCGCCCTGCCCTTCCTCGTGCTGGGCCCCTACCTGCTCAACGCCAAGGCCCGCGTGGAGCTGCGGTGCCAGCCCGGCGGCGTGTGCCTGCTGTTCCATTCCAGCTGGCTCACCCGCGACGAAGTGGCCAGCTTCGCGATGAAGGATGTGCAGGGCGTCAAGGTGGACCGGACCCGGGCCGCCCGCCGCAACCGCGTGCCCATCTTCCGGCCCACGCTGGTGACGGTGCACGGCGAGTACCCCCTCTTCTTCCAGTGGGCCACCGAGGAAGCGGAAGCCACGCGCGTGGAGGCGCAGTTGGAGGCGGCCTTCGCGAACCCCGGCGGAAAGACGGTGGAGTTCGTCCGGGATGACCGCAACGCCTCCCTGCGCGTGGGCGGCGCCTTCAGCGGCGTGGGCGTGCTGCTGCTCGTCTTCGCGACGTGGCTGGGCCTGCGAACGCGGACGCACCTGCGCACCGAACAGGCGAGCCGCGCCGCCTGAGCCCCCGGGACGAAGGGCCTTCGCCTCAGCCCCCGGCGAACAGCGGGACACCGACGAAGCGGGTCAGCACGAAGCCCGTCGTGACGCAGAAGGCCGCGCCGAAGCGCTCCAGGTCGAACCGGAACTTCCAGTCCCACAGCTTCACCTTCTGGAAGCCGGCCACGACGGCGCCCACGACGAAGGGGGCCAGCAATCCCACGGGCCACGCCAGCCACTCGTCGTCGATGAGGGGCTCGGCGGAGAGGGCCAGGCTGCCCGCCCCCAGCAGCACGCCCAGGCCCAGCAGGAGGCTCAGCCCGGCGGCGCCGAAGCGGCTCTTGTCCGAGTAGGTCGCCAGAACGCCCCGCATCAGCTTGATAATCCCGTCATCCTCCAGCATGCCCCCATGTCTAGGACAGCCGGGCAGGCGATGAAAACACGCGTCTGAAGCGTCACCAGGTTCTACCGGGTGGGACAAAGGCCGTGGGCCACGAGCCCCTCTCCGCGCGCAAAGCAGGCGAGCAGGCCAGGAGGCCCTCAATGAGCTCTTTGTCTGCTCCCCCTTCCCACTTGCACCTACGTGCCTAGTTTGTGGCGGATGCTGCGCGCCCTCCTTGGCCGTTGGAGAAGTTCCCTGCGCCTGCTCCAGCCGGCGCATGTCGGCGCGGAGCGCGCGAAAATCAGCGTTGCCCGGCTGGACCACGAGTACGCCAACAAGGTGGTCGCCTTGCAGAACGTGGACCTCAACGTCCGCTCGGGCGAATTCGTCTGCCTGCTGGGTCCGTCCGGGTGCGGCAAGTCCACGCTGCTCTACGCGCTGGCGGGGCACGTGGCGCCCACGGGGGGCTCGGTGTCCATCGACCGGCAGCCCATCCACGGGCCCGGGCCGGACCGGCTGCTGATGTTCCAGGAAGCCGCCCTGTTCCCGTGGCTCACCGTGCGCGGCAACATCACCTTCGCGCTGGCCGCCCGGGGCGTGCCCCGCGCCGAGCGCCGCGAGCGGGCGGACACCTATATCCGGCGCGTGCAGTTGGGCGGCTTCGAGGACGCGCTGCCCCACCAGCTCTCCGGCGGCATGAAGATGCGGGCCTCGCTCGCCCGCGCGCTGGCGGTGGACCCGGCCGTGCTGCTGATGGACGAGCCCTTCGGCTCGCTGGACGCGCAGACGCGCATCCACATGCAGGAGCTGCTGCAGTCCATCTGGGTGCGCACGGGCAAGACGGTGGTGTTCGTCACCCACGACGTCCATGAAGCGCTGATGCTGGGCACCCGCGTGGTGCTGATGGCTCCCAGGCCGGGACGCGTGGTGCGGGATTTGGAAGTCCACCTGCCCATGCCGCGCCAGCCGGAGGACGCGGCGCTCAATGAAATGGTGCGGCACGTCGGTGGCCTGCTGCGTGAGGTGGAGGGCCGCGCCCACACACGCTCGCTCCGGCCAGCGCCCACCCGGGCTCCCGCCCAGCCCGTGCTCCGTCCGCAGGTGATTCCCGGCCCGTAGAGGTGCGTCATGAAACACCATGCCCAGAAGCTGCTGGTGATTGCGTTGCTGATTGGCCTCTGGGAGCTGGTGGCCCGGATGGGCGTCTGGTCTCCCCACCTGCTGCCCCGGCCCCTGACGGTGGCCCAGAGCCTGGTGGCCATGGTCACCGACGGGCGACTGGTGGGTGCGGCGGGACGCTCCCTGGGGCGGCTGCTGCGCGCCTACCTGATGTCGGTGGCCCTGGGCGTCCCCCTGGGCCTGCTGATTTCCCGCATCCCCTTCTTCCGCAACGCCGTGAAGCCGGTGGTGATGGGGCTCCAGGCGCTGCCGTCCATCTGCTGGCTGCCACTGGCGCTGCTGTGGTTCGGGCTGACGGATGGCGCCATCCTCTTCGTCGTCGTCATGGGCAGCGTGCTGGGTATCGCCATCGCCACCGAGGACAGCGTCAACGGCGTGGACCCGCAGCTCACCCGCGTGGCCAGCACCCTGGGCGTGCGAGGCCTGCGCTTCCAGTTCGGCGTGCTGCTGCCCGCGGCCCTGCCCGGCATCGTCACCGGCCTGAAGCTGGGATGGAGCTTCGCCTGGCGCGCGCTGCTGGCCGGTGAGCTGCTCTTCGTCTCCGGCGGCCTGGGGCAGTTGCTCACGGTGGGCCGCGAGCTGATGGACGTGCCCCAGGTCATGGCCGTCATGGTGGCCATCGTCATCATCGGCACCGCGGTGGACCGTGTCCTCTTCCAGACGGTGGAGGTGCGGCTGCGGCGGCGGTGGGGGCTGACGGCGACGACGTGAGGCCCACGGCCGTGTGGCGCCTGACGCTTGGCTTCGGCGGGCGTTGAAATCCCGCCGCCGCGTCACACCTTCAGCAGCCATGCGTGTCTTCCACTTCCTGTTGCCCGTGGTGGTCGCTGGACTGGCGGTGCTCGGCGCGGGCTGCAAGCGCGAGTCCGCCGCGCGCGGCCCGGACGCGCCGCTGCGCCTGGGCTTCTTCCCCAACATCACCCACGCCCAGGCCCTGGTGGGCAACGCGGAGGGCACGTTCGCCTCGCAGCCGGGCGTGGGCCGCCTGGAGGTGATGCAGTTCAACGCGGGGCCCGCCGCCATGGAGGCGCTGGTGGCCGGTTCACTGGACGTGTCCTACGTAGGCAGCGGTCCAGCCATCAACACGTTCCTCAAGGCGGGGCGCGAGCTGCGCGTCATCGCCGGCGCGGTGAACAACGGCGCGGTGCTGGTGGTGCGCACGGTGAAGACGCCCGCGGAGCTCAAGGGCAAGAAGCTGGCGTCGCCGCAGCTGGGCAACACGCAGGACATCGCCCTGCGCTACTGGCTCAAGCAGCAAGGGCTGACGACGCGCCTGGACGGCACCGGGGACGTGCAAATCTTCCCGCTGAGCAACCCGGACATCCTGGGCCAGTTCCTGCGCGGCGGCATTGAGGGCGCCTGGGTGCCGGAGCCCTGGGGCGCGCGCCTGGTGGCCGAGGGCAAGGGCCACATCCTGGTGAATGAGAAGGACTTGTGGCCCGGCGAGCGCTTTCCCACCACGGTGCTGGTGACGACGCGACAGGTGCTGGAGACACAACGCCCGCGCGTGGTCGCCCTGCTGCGCGCGCACGTGCGACTCACCGAGCGCTGGCAGGAGGACCCGGCCGGCTTCACCACCGCGGCCAACGCCGCCTTCGGCCAGCTCACGAGCAAACCGTTGCCCGCCGGCATCCTCCAGCAGGCCTTCTCCCGGCTGGAGCCCAGCCTGGACCCGGTGCCGCGGGCGCTCGCCACCGCGGCCGAGCACGCGAAGACGCTGGGCTTCATCACCGACGCCAACATCGACGGGCTGGTGGACCTGAGCCTCCTGGACGAGGCACGAGCGAGCGCCGCGAAGTGATGACGACGGAACACGGCTGGGGTGACGCGAGCTCGAGGCCGGGGGAGGATGCGCGCCCATGAAGATGGAGCGTGTAGAGGAGACGCTGGAGCGCATCCGGTTGGAGGCCGAGCGCGCCCCCGGCGGGGTGCTGGCCTTCGACGGCGATGGCACGCTGTGGAGCGGAGACGTCGGAGACGACCTGTTCCTGGCCCTGCTGGAGCACGGCGACATCCGCCCGGAAGCGCACACCGCCCTGGAGCGGCTGGCCACCGCACATGGCTTCGAGAAGGGCCTGCCCGCGCGCGAGCTGGCACACCAGCTCTTCGCCGCCTTCGAGGCGGGGCGGATTCCGGAGAAGGACATCTACGAGATGGTGGCGTGGCTCTTCGCCGGTTGGCGCGTGGACGCGGTGCGCGCCTTCGCGAAGGACGTGGTGGCCCGCCACGCAGTCAAACAGCGCATCCACCCGGAGAGCCGCCGCGTCGTCGAGTGGGCCCGCGGCCAGGGCATCCCCTGCTACGTGGTCAGCGCCTCGCCGCTCGCCGTCGTGGAGGCCGCCGTTCATGAAGTGGGGCTGGACCCCTTGAATGTGCTGGCCTGCACGCCGCGCACGGAGGATGGGACGGTGCTGGCCGGCATCGTCGAGCCCATTCCCTACGCGGCCGGGAAGGTGCATTGCCTGCGCTCGCGCACGTCCCAGCCGCTCTACGCGGCCTTCGGGGACAACGTGTTCGACCTGGAGTTGCTGGCGGCCTCGCGCGTGCCGGTGGCCATCCGGCCCAAGCCGCGGCTCCGGGCGAGGGCAGCGGAACTGCCCTCGCTCGTCCAACTCCACCCGGAGGACTGAAGCGCGTCAGTCCTTCGGCTGCACCTCGCCGGCGAGCGCCAGCGCCACGTTCTCCGTGGTGTTCTCCACCTGGTAGACGGCCACCACGTGCTGGCCCTTCTCCGGCTGCTTGCGGATGCGCAGCGCGCTCAGGTCCAGGGGCACCACGGCGCCGGGCTCCGTCTCCAGGTAGAGCATCTGCCCGTTGAGCTTCAGCACCTTGCCGGACAGGCGCTTCATCTCCTCCTGGTCCGGCGTCACCTCGCGGATGGGCATGCCCACGCCATTGGCCTGAGGGCCCACGCGCAGGTTGCGCTGACTGCCGCTGCTGGAGCGGTCAATGGACATGGTCGCGCCGAAGTTGGTGAAGCTCCGGTCCAGGCCCTCCTGTCTGGGCACATTGCCAGCGCCGGAGCCGTCATCTGGGATGTTGACGGGTTCACGGGCCAGGACAGCCACCGGTACCATCAGCGCCGCCACGGCGGCGGCCCGCCAGTTCCCAGCGTGCATTCGTTTCATGGGTCCTCCTCCTGGAGGGGCCGTGAGCCCCCCGTTGCCGACAAGCTAGGCCCTGACCCGAGGCCCCACTCCTGTGGACAGAACGTTCCGTCGCACCAAGGGCCGTGTGCCATGCGGCGCACCGGGCCCACGAGCGGACCTGCTGGCCAGGTCCGAAGCCGGCGCGCGCGTTCCAGGCAGGCGGGCGGAGCGTGCCCTCAACCGCGGTCCCGCCCCTCCCACCTGCCTTCCGTTCTCCCCAAGGGACCGTGGACGTCGCATCCCCAGAAGAGGCTTGCGTGCAGCCCCCCAGTGCACCCAGCAACACCAGACAGGTGATGCGCAGCACGTTTTCGTATCAAGCATGGTGTGTCATTGAAGCCTGGAGTGACGTTGACGACGCGGCTTCCCCCTGGCCCATACAAGCGCCTGGTTTCAACCCAGCCAATTCACCATCATTGCGTCAAGCTTTATCCCCGAGTAACATCCAATGACACATCGGCATCCCTTGCGTGAGGACCGTCCAATATTCAGCCGGTCCTTACCGGGAGCATCCTCTCTCCTCGAGCGATTCGGGCTAGGGTGCGCCGTCCTGCCCGGACCCCTTTCCCCACCGCCTTCGAGGCGGCACCACGCAGAGGCCGCACGTGAACGGTCGCAACGCTGAGCACCGCATCGCCCTCTTCATCGACTTCGAGAACCTCGTCACCAACACGGGCATCAGCTCCGCGAGCTTCGACTTGCAGCCCTCGCTCGACCGGCTGCTGGAGAAGGGCAAGGTCGTCTTCCGCCGCGCCTACTGCGACTGGTCCCGCTTCGCCGAGGCCAAAATCCGGCTGCACGAGTTCGGCGTGGAGCTCATCGACGTGCCGCCCTCCACGCGCGCCGGCAAGAATGGCGCGGACATGCGCCTGGTCATCGACGCGCTGGAGCTGTGCTACGCGCGCGAGAGCATCGACACCTTCGTCATCGGCTCCGGGGACAGCGACTTCTGCCCGCTGGCCTACAAGCTGCGTGAGAACGGGCGCACCGTCATCGGGCTCGCGGTGAAGGAGTCCACGTCGCCGCTCTTCGTGAAGGCCTGCGACGAATTCATCTACCTGCGCCCGCGCCAGTCACGCTCCGACAAGGGCGACAAGGAGAAGGGCCGGCAGAGCGTGTCCGCCGAGGAGGCGGGACACGGCAAGCGCGGCGGCCGCCACGGGCGCGACGAGAAGGGCCGGGGAGACAAGGAGAAGACGCCGCAGGGTGGCGGCAAGTCCCAGCAGCCGAAGACGGAGGTGCCGGACATCGCCCGCGAGGTGGTGCAGAGCATGCTGGCGCGCGCCACCGGGCCGGTGAACCCGTCCCTCATCAAGGAAGCCATCGTCCGCAAGGAGCCCGACTTCGACGAGCGCGAGCACGGCTTCTCCACCTTCGCCCGGCTGCTGGCCGCGCTGGAGCAGCAAGGCCTGCTGCGCCGCATCCAGCAGGGCCGCCAGTGGTACGTGGTGGCGGCGGACTTCGACGTCGGCAGTGGCGACAGCAAGGGCAAGAAGCGCGGCCCGGCGCACACCGCCGAGGAAGACGAGGAGTTGGAGTCCTACCCGGACCCGGACGAAGACGAGGGCTGAGCCCCCGTCCCCGCGACTACGCCCCCGCCGGGGGCGTGGTGGCCTCGAAGAGGTGCTCGAGAAACTCGGGCAGCAGGCTGGCGGAGATGACCCACAGCTTGCCTTCGCCCAGGTCCGCGAGCGACGCGCGCTCCACGTACTCCACGCAGGCCGCTTCCACGTAGTGGATGAACACCTTGCGCTCACGCGCGCGGTACCAGTCCGCCGCGTGGGCCAGCAGCGCCACCATGGCGTCCTGGGCCTCCTTCGTCGCGTCGTCCACCAGCGGCACCAGCCGCACGCCGTCCAGCACGTTGAAGAGGTTGAGGCCCGGCTGCGCCGTCTCAAACACCGCCAGGACGACGGGCTTGCCCTCATGCCGCGCCACCACCAGCTCGCGCTCGCGGCCCATCCCCGCCTCGCCCCAGCGCTCCTTGGCGCGCTTGAGGTCGAAGCGCTCCGGCACCAGGTCCAGCGCCTCGCGGTAGGCCAGCGGGCGCGTGCGCTCCACCTGCTGGAAGAAGGCCGCGCGCTCCGCTTCGGTGGGCGTGCCCACCTCGATGCCCGCGGGGATTTCCCAGGCCCCGTCCACCTCCGCCTCCATCAACTGGAAGGGCACGAGGCACGTCTGGCCCGTGTGCTCGTACCAGGTGGCGAAGTCGAACTTGGTGAAGCGCACCCAGCGCACGCGCGCCTCGCAGAAGGCGAAGAACCACTTCACCTCCGGGTCCACCTGCGTGGGCTCGTAGCCGCGCAGGTAGATGTCGCGCAGCGCCTCGCGCGCCGACGTGCGGCTGCCCTTCACCGGCTGACGCGCCAGCTGGTGCGCCATCCAGCTGCCTTCGTACGGCTTCACCACCGACAGCGTGGCGCCCACGGACTGCCCCTCCGGGTGCACCACCCGGTAGCCCAGCCGCGTCCGGCCCTCCAGCCGCGCGAGCGTGGCGTCGAAGCTGGGGTGCGCGTCCTCGAAGTCCTCCGGCGACTTGCCCGGCAGCCGGAAGTAACCCGAGCCGTCGAAGAGCTTCCAGGTGGCATCCCCCCAGTCACCCTCCACCTGGGTGGCCGGGTGCATCTGCGCCTCCACCAGCGCGCGCCAGGCCTGCGCGCCCGCCGCATCCAGGGGACGCACGGACATGCCGCAGCGGCGGCCCGCCGCGGTGCTGGAGATGTTGCGCACCTCGGCGCGCAGCCGCACCGGCGCCATTCCTTCCGTCACGACCTCCAGCACCGGCTGGCGCAGGCCCGGGTACAGCAGGTCCTCGCCGGGCTCCGTCAGGAAGGCGATGCCCTCATAGGACAGGTCCAACACCTGACGCCGCACGTGCACCTGCGGCCACAGCGGATGGTCGAAGGACAGCGTGCAGGCACGGCTCGGCGGCGCGCGCCGCAGCCAGCGGTGGCGGTAACGAACGAGCTCCCGGGGCAGCGGCATCAGCACCAGGCCGGACTCCTCGCGCGCCTCGCTGACCTCCAGGTGCACCACGCTGCTGTAGCCGAAGGCCTCCAGGGTGAAGGGCTGCGCGGGCAGTCCGCCCTCGAAGCGCCAGCCCATGCGGCCTTCGCGCGGGTCGAAGTACGCGGCCGTCACCGGCACCTTGCGCCCGTCCGCGGTCCGCGCCATTCCGCGCGCCTGTCTGCCCACCAGCGCGTCGCAGATGCGCCGCACGCGGTCGGGGTGCTCGATGCGCTCCTTCCACACCGGCCGCGTCTCCGGCGGGAGCAGCAGGCCGTTGTCACGCAGGGCCTCCAGCACGGAGACGATGCGGCGGCCCGCGTCCAGGGGCGGCGCCAGGAAGCGCATGCTCACCTCCGGCGCGCCGCGCACGTCCATGACCTCCACGTCCAGCGCGGTGGCCCATCGCTCGCCATGGCCCAGCACCACGGAGGCGGTGTCGCCCGGCTTCGGCGCCGCCTGCGTACCGAGGTTCAGCGTCAGGTGCTCCAACGACAGCTGCACCAGCCGACACGGCGCCTGGAGGTTTCCGAATGACGCCACCGCCGTCAGTTCCGTCCCCATCCGGTAACCGAGCATCGACGCCCGGCCGCTCAACCCTTCCAGCGTGTCCGCCTGCATGACAGCTCCGTTGTCTGAAGGACGCCGATTGTACGGCTTCACAGGTGCGAGACTTGAGAATTCTCACTGGAAGCGTGAGCACGAACGAGCCGCGCGTAACCTGTTCTCCAGGACAGGACTGGATGTCTGATTTTTCAAGTGTCGCACGGATGGTCATTTCCCTCTCAGACGGGATGTGCGCCCGCATCCCATCGGGTCCGTGTGCACCCAGGTTTTTTTGGGGTGAGGGGGTGTGGCATGGCCACCGGGAGGGTGAGCGCTCGTACGCCTGCTCGCTGAGGTGGAACCAGCTCCGTCAGCGGGTTAGGGGAAGGAGCATGCCGCGCAACACCCTCTGCCTTCGTTGCGGCATGTGCTGTGACGGAACGCTTTTCACGCACGTGTCGCTCCATCCGGAGGAAGCCCTGGCGCTCCAGCGGCGGGGATTCCCCGTGGGCGCACGCACGGATGGAAGCCTCGCCTTGATGCAACACTGCCCGGCCCTGGATGAGCGCACGTGCACCATCTACGAGGACCGCCCTGCGAGCTGCAGGCGTTATCACTGTCAGCTGTTCTCCGCGCTGACTGAGAAGGAAGTCTCGCTGGACGAAGCGCTCGCGGTGGTGGACGAGGCCCATGCGCGAGTGGCCACCGTGGCGCGCACGCTGGCGCCTGCTTCGGAAGGGGCGCCGCGCTCGGTGCTGCAACGCGCCCGGCGCGCGAACCTGCTCGAGCACGGCGGCCCGCTGTCCGCGACGGACCTGGCCACCTACGAGCATGCGGAGGTCTATCTGGATACACACTTCCGGGGGCGCTTCGGACGGCAGGATTGAGCGCGGCGACGCGGTGAATCCCAGCCGCATCGCACCCCCCGTGTGGCTACGATGCGGGCGCGATAATCCGGGCCGTGCTTCCACGGCGCCGCGTGACACCGAGGACTTCGATGAAGACGAACGCGTCCGTGCTGGCGGTGATGACGTGCTCCCTGCTGACGGCGCCGCTGGCCATCGCGGATGACACGGCCCCTGTGAAGTCCGCCTCGGTGGATTTGAACGGTGATGGCACGCCGGAAGCCGTGTCCATCCAGTTCGACGAACCGAAGAACGAGTTCATCCTCAAGGCGGGCAGCGCCACCATCCGGGGCCCCGGTGATGACAATGAGCCCGCGGGCGTGTTCATCGTGGACCTGGATAGCCGGGACAAGCGCAAGGAGCTCGTGGTGCGCACCGGGCAGACGGACTACGACCAGCGCTCGTACATCTACGGCTTCGACGGCAAGGCGCTGAAGCTGCTGGGCACCGTGCCCGCGCTCACCGAGGCCAAGGGCAACGGCATCATCCTGTCCGACTCATGGCAGGGCTTCTGGAACCGGCGCGACAAGTACGTCGTGGATGCGAAGACGGGCAAGGTGTCCGAGGTGCCGCTGGACCTGTACGCCGTTGGCGTCGAGGCCACGGTGAAGCAGTCGTTCCCGCTGGCGCGCAGCCGCACGGACAAGAGCGTCGTCGCGACGCTGGCCCAGGGCTCGAAGATTCAGGTCCTCGCCGCCGCGCCTTCGGGCCGCAAGGGTGAGGATTACCTCTACCTGGTGAAGTCCTCCACGGGGCTGCTCGGGTGGGCCACCGCGAAGGATTTGACGGGGAAGACGGACGGCCTGCCGTTCGCGGGTTGAGGGCGAGCGCGCGCCGGTTACTCAGCCAGTGACAGCTCGATGCGGCCGAGCTGCTCGTCGGTGGAGGTCACCTTCACCGTCACTGGCATGCCCACGGTGAAGGTCCGCTCCTTGCCCACCAGGGACAGCTCGCGCGCGTCCGGCCGGAAGGGACCTCCGGACAGGGCATCCGCGGGCACCACGCCTTCCACCAACATGCCATCCAACTGCACCACCAGGCCGAAGGGCCGCACCCGCGTCACACGCGCCTGGAACTGCTTGCCCACGTGCCCCGCCATCCACCGCGCCTCCAACTCGCGGTGCCGGTCGTTCTCCGCCCGCGTCGACGCGCGCGCCTTCGCGTTGATGTGCACCGCGAGCGCCTCCATCCCCGGGTCTTCATCCACGAAGTCCCGGCGCCCACGCAGGTACCCCTTCAACGTCCGGTGCACCGCCAGGTCCGCGTAGCGGCGAATCGGTGACGTGAAGTGCAGATACAGCGGCGCCGCCAGGCCGAAGTGCGGCCCCGGCTTCACCGTGTAGCGCGACGGGCCCAGTGAGCGCCGCAGCACCGAACGCAGCGCCGGCTCCGCCACCGCGCCTGCAATCTGCCGGTCGAACGCCGCCAGCGCGAGCGGCGTCAGCTCCCGTCCGAAGCCCGCCGCGAAGCCGGACGTCTCCGCGAACGCATTCAGGTCCGCCACCCGCAACGGGTCCGGCTGCTCGTGCACGCGGTACACCCCGGGCAGGCCGCGCGCCAGCAGCCACCCGGCGATGGACTCGTTCGCCGCCACCATGAAGCGCTCAATCATCGCGTGCGCCGACGTCGGCTTCTCACTCACCAGCCCGGACAGCTCGCCCGTCGTCTGGTCGAAGGTGAAGCGCGCCTCGTCCCGCGCGAACTCCATGCCACCTCGCGCGGCCCGCGCCACCGCCAGCCGCGCCGCCGCCAGCCGGAACCACGGCATCACCTCGCGCACCGGCTCCATGGGCGCCGACACCTCACCCCGGTCCAGGAAGGCGGCCACCTCGTCGTAGTTCAGCCGCGCCCACGAGCGGATGACACTCTCGTACACGTCCGCCGCCGTCACCCGGCCCTGCGGGTCGATGCGCAGCTCCACCGTGAGGCACAGCCGCTCCTCGCCCGGCATCAGGCTCAGCCAGTGCGAAGACAACGCTTCCGGCAACATCGGCAGCACGCGCCCCGCCAGGTACACGCTGGTGGCCCGCTCACGTGCCTCGGCGTCCAGCGCCGTGCCCTGCTTCACGTACTCACCCACGTCCGCGATGGACACCAGGAGCCGCAGCGCCCCATCCGGCCCCGCCGGCAGCACCGAAATCGCGTCGTCGATGTCCCGCGTGGACGGCGCATCCACCGTCACCGTGGGCACGTCCCGCAAGTCCCTCCGCGCGCCCACCGCATGCGGCACCGCGCGCGCCCCCCGCGCTTCCTCGACGACTTCCGCGGAGAAGTCCTTTCGCAGCCCGTGCCGGGCGATGACGCGCTCCAGGGAGCGGTCCTCCCCTTCCTCCACCCGGTAGAGCAGCACCACCTTGCCTTCGTCGATGCGCGCCACCACCGCGTCACCGGCCTGCACCTGCGTCCCCGCGGGGTCGAGCACCCAGTCCGCGTTGGCCACCTCGCGGTCCACGTGGAGCAGGGTCGCGCCCTTGCGCAGCACCACCTCGCCGTAGACCTGCGTGCGAGGCCGCTCCACCAACGACAGCTGGCTGGCCGACCAGCGCCCATCCGCGCCCGCCGTCACCGTGGCCGTGACGACGTCCCCGGCGAAGTACGGATTGAGGTCGGGCGGAGGGACGAAGGCCGACAGCACCTCGGGCGAGCCGGGCGTCTGAACGGTGAGGAAGCCGAAGCCTCGAGGGTGGACGTCGAGACGGCCGGTGACGGTGCGGGGCGAAACAGAAGTATCCATGGAACCTTGAGCGCGTGTTTAGCCCACTCCCATCCTGGGAAAGCAGGGCTCGCGCGGGAAAATGTCAGCCCCCGGGAGCACGGCCCATGGAGGGCCTGCGTCTCACCGGGAAAGCCATCGCCAGGAATTGGCGACCTGCCGCCGGTGACGCAGCCGGGCCCGCGCCCCTGACATCCTCCGTCCGGGCCGCCCACGATTCCCCACCTGAATCCGGCTTCAATTCCGCCCTACCCGGGAAGTCATCAGGTCCGGTAACGAACCCGTGAGGGACGGGGCTTTCGCGTCCATCCGGCTCGCGGTGTACATTCGGCGCCATTCAATGAGTGGGAACACGCTGCCGCTCGCGCCGGAAGCGCGCTCGCTGGGCAAGTACGAGGTGCTCTGCCGCCTGTCGACGGGCGGGATGGCGGAGATTTTCCTCGCGTCCCAGCGTGGCCTGGCGGGTTTCCACAAGCTGGTGGTGCTGAAGCAAATCCTCCCCGACATCCGCGGCGAGGAGGAATTCGTCCGGATGTTCCTGGACGAGGCCAAGGTGACGGCCGCGTTCAACCACCCGCATATCGCCCAGGTGTACGACCTGGACATCGCGGACGGAGAGCTCTTCCTCTCCATGGAGTTCGTCCCGGGCGCCACGCTGGTGGAGGTGGCCCGCGCGTGCCGGCAGGCCAACACGCCCATCCCCATGGGCTACAGCCTGATGACGGTGCGCGATACCGCCGTGGCGCTGCACTACGCACACACCTTCACGGATCCGCTGGGCCGCCCCTCTCCCGTCATCCACCGGGACGTGGCGGAGAAGAACATCATGGTGACGTACGAGGGCGTCACCAAGCTGCTCGACTTCGGCATCGCCAAGAGCCTGGCCCGCGCCAGCCGCACCGCGGTGGGCATGGTGAAGGGCACCAGCGGGTACATGTCGCCCGAGCAGATCATGGGCGAGCCGCTGGATGCGCGCAGCGACCTGTTCAGCCTCGGCGTGGTGCTGCACGAGTGCCTCACCGGCATGCGGCTGTTCTACGCCAAGCAGGCCGAGGCGATGATGAACGCGGTGCTGCGCTGCGAGGTGACGCCGCCCTCGCGCACCAACAAGCACATACCGCCGGAGCTGGACGCCATCGTCATGCGCGCGCTGTCCAAGCGCCGCGAGGACCGGTACGCCTCCACGCTGGAGTTCGCCCGCGCCATCGAGCGCGCCGTGGGACCGCTCATCTGGCATCCCGAGCAGAGCAGTGAGCTGATGCTCCGCCTCTTCTCCGACCGGCGAGAGCAGACGCGGCAGCTCCTGATGAGCGGGCAGAACGACACGGGGGACACCACCGGCGTGGTGAACCTGGCCAAGGTGATGGCCATGGGGGTCGAGCCGTCCGAGCTGCCCACCGGCGGCGTCACCTTGCCGCCGTCGCCTCGGGCTTCGGGAGCGCCTCGGAACGCCGCGCCGCCCCCCGCGCCCCGGCGTCCCACCACGGGCGCTCCCGCCGCGTCCCCTGAAGCCGACACCGTTCGCAAGGCCGTGCTTCAGGCGCCTCCGGGCAAGCGGCTGGCCTCGCGCGCGTCTCCCGCTGACGCACACGCTCCGCCGCCTCCTCCCGCCGAGGCGACGACGCTCCCTCCGTCCGGGGGGCAGCACGTGCGCACCCAGCCGGGGATGCCGGCCCACTCTCCGGAGCACACGGTCCGCACGCAGGTGCCGGGCACCGGCCGGGACGCGGGCGCCTCTGCGTCCGCGCCGGGTGAGGCCTCCGCACGTCAGGGCTCGCGGGCCTCGGCGGCCGAGGCCCAGGTCACTGATCGGGAACAGACCCAGGTCCGCGGGGTGCGTTCCCCGGAGCCACCCGCTCCGCCAGCGCCTGGGGAGTCTCGCGCCCGACCGATTCGCACGCCGGATACGCTCCCTGTCGCGGATGATGCGCCTCGGGCACGCTCGTCCCGCACGACTGATCCGGCGCCTGCTGGCGATGACGCGCCTCGGGCCCGTTCATCCCGCGCACATGATCCGGCTCCCACCCCGGATGATGCTCCACGAGCCCGTTCAGCTCGCACACCCGAGCCTTCCCCACCCGTGGATGAGCCCCCGCGTGCCGAGGCACGGTCCCGCGCGTCCCGCACCCAGGACGGCCTGCGCGCCTCCGTGCCCACGCCGCCCCCCGCCGAGCGCGACCTGCAGACGGCGATGATTCGCATGCCGGTGCTGCCCCCCGAGCGTGGTGGGGACACGGTTCCGGTGACGCCCTCACCGCGCCGCCCCATTCCTCCCCGCCGCAGGCAGGGTGGCTCCTCGACCGAGCCCACCACCCAGCCCGTCCGCTTCCACGACATGCCCATGGAGGAGGACGAAGAAGAATCCACGGTGCAAAGCCGGGGGAGCGACACGACAAGCCCCAGGCGCGCACGGGCCCCCCAGGTCCAACCACAACCTCAGCGAAGCCGGGCCTGGATGGCTGTCACGGCGGTGGTGGGCGTGCTGGCGCTGGGCGTCGCGGTGGTGATGCTGGGGCTGGATGGTGGCGTCGTGTCCTCCCGGCTGAAACCCCTGCTCGGCCAGGGTGCCCCACCGGCCTCCCAGCAAGCCGCCGGGACACGGCCTCCGGTGAACGCGGACAAGAACCTGGCGGCGGGGACAGCGACGCCCGCGGCCCCACCGGTGAACGATGGGCCGAAGGACACGGGTGATTCGGCCCTGGCCATCGCGGATGTGGACCCCGTCACCCTGACGGATCAGGTCCCCGTGCCGGATGAGAGTGCCCCGGACTCGGACTCCGCCACCGAGGACGATGCCCCGCTCAAGGAGCCCCGGACCTTCAAGCGCGTCCGCAACGGGACGCAGCGGAGCAAGGCGGTCGCCCCGGCAGCCCGCAAGGCGCCGGCCACGCCGCCCTCCTCGGAGAGCGTACCGGCGGGCGAGCCCGGCTTCCTCACCCTGGTCACCGAGCCCAAGGCCCAGGTGTTCCTCGGCGGCCAGGACCTGGGCAAGACGCCGCTCTTCAAGGTGAAGCTGCCCGCGGGCCAGCACACCCTGAAGCTGGTGGATGCCACCACCAAGGCGCACCAGGTCCCCGTGGACATCAAGCCCGGGGAGACGACCTCCGTCCGCGGCCCGTTGAGCCTGCTTTCGGACCCCTGAACGGCGGGGCAGGCAATCAATGCGGGGACCGTGCGTACCTTGAGCACGCCGGGGCCCATGTCGTGGCCCCCATTTCCATTGGAGCGTGCCCATGTCCCCCGCCCGCGTCTCAATCGTCGCCGCCTTCCTCCTCTTCGGTGCCTGTGCCCATGCCCAGGATTCTCAAGCCGGTGCGTCCGCTTCCGCACAACAGCAGCGAGGCGATGTCCGGGAGGTGCCCGACTTCGACGAGGTATCGGTGAGCCACGGCATCCGGGCCGAGGTGAAGGTGGGCCCCAAGTCCGTGCGCCTGGAGGGACCGGCCGAACTCGTGTCCCGAATCGAAATGGATGTGCATGACGGGACGCTGCGCACCCGCGTGGACAAGAAGCTCTTCAGCGGATTCAAAGGCAGCAGCGTCCGCCTGTACGTCTCCAGCCCGCGCGTCGAAGGCATCCACGCCAGCGGCGGCAGCCACGTGGACGCGGACGCCACGCGCACGGACGAGTTCGACGTCGAGGCCAGCGGCGGCGCCATCGTCAACGTGCGCGGCGTGGATGCACGCCAGGTGGAGACCGAGGCCAGTGGTGGCTCGAAGGTGACGCTGGCGGGACGGGCTTCGGACTTCGACGTCGAGGCCAGCGGGGGCTCCATCGTGCGGGCCCTGGACGTGAAGGGCGTCAAGACGCTGGACGCGGAAGCGAGCGGCGGCTCGCGCGTGGAGGTGGATGCGTCCGACCGCGTCAGCGGCGAGGCCTCCGGGGGCAGCATCCTCCAGCTCGTGTCCCGCCCGAGCCAGAGCGACGTGCGCGCCAGCGGAGGCTCCAAGGTCGTCTACAAGGACTGACGCGCCCGCCGCCGTGGAAGGCGTGCCGCGTCAATGACAACCCACGGGTGGGGTGAACGGGACAGCACCCGGAGTGGCGGGTGGGCCGGCTTGCTCCCCAAGGGCCGGGGCGGCTGGAATGCGCGTCCCCACCC
>NZ_VHLC01000014.1:0-120696 GCF_006547355.1 Myxococcus sp. AB036A
CCGCCCGCCCCCGGAGGATGACGTCCCCTTCTAGGTGCTCGGGCGCGTCCATTCCGGCATGTCGAAGCTGAAAATCACCATTGTCGATGATGACCGCGACACGCGGGAGCTGCTGGCGGCGGCCCTGGAGTACGAGGGCTTCGCCGTCACCATGGCGGCCAACGGCCTGCGGCTCATCGCGTCGCTCCAACTTCACCGGCCGCATGCCATCCTCCTGGACGTGAACATGTCCTGGATTGACGGCTTCGAGCTGTGCCGGGCGGTGAAGAAGAACGAGCAGTTCCGGGACATCCCCGTCATCTTCATCAGTGGCCGCGGGGAGCCCGAGGACAAGCGGCACGGCATGGCGGTGGGCGCCGCGGACTACTTCGTCAAGCCGCTGGACATGGACAAGCTCGTCAGCCGCATTCGCGAGCTCGTGCCCGCGCAGATTCCATAAGAGGAGCACGGACGCTCGTGGCAACGTTTCAACTGAACTCCTTCCTGGCCGCTCAGCAGGCGCGCGTCGAGTCCCTGCTGAACGAGCGCGTGGCGCGGCTCGGGCCTTCCGGGACGCCGCCGCAGCTCGCGGAGGCCATGCGCTACTCCCTGCTGGCCGGCGGCAAGCGCCTGCGCCCGGTGCTCTGCCTGGCCTTCGCGGACCTCGTGGCGCGCGGAAGCGCCGTGTCCGCGGTGGCGGGCGACGCGGCGTGCGCGCTGGAGTACGTGCACACGTATTCGCTGGTGCATGACGACCTGCCGGCGATGGACAACGATGACTACCGCCGGGGCCGGCTCACCAACCACAAGGTGTACGGCGAGGCCATGGCCATCCTGGCGGGTGACGCGCTGTTGACGGAGGCCTTCACCCTGGTGGCCAGTGGGCCTGAGAGCATGCGCGCCGCGCTGTGCCGGGAGCTGGCGGTGGCCTCGGGCGCGGCGGGCATGGTGGGCGGGCAGGTGCTGGACACCGCCGAGGACCGGCCGTCCGCGCTGGACTACCTCATCCGGATGCACCGCATGAAGACGGGCGCCCTCATCCGGGCCGCGTGCCGCATGGGCGTGCTGGCCAGCGGTGGAGACGCGGACGCATTGGCGCGCGCGGACACCTACGGTGACGCGGTGGGGCTGGCCTTCCAGATTGCCGATGACCTGCTGGACGTGACGGCCACGGCGGCGGAGCTGGGCAAGCCCGCGGGCGCGGACGCCGCGGCCGGGCGCTTCACCTTCCCGGCGGTGGTGGGCCTGGAGGCGTCGCGAAAGCTGGCGGACCAGAAGGTGGCCGAGGCCATCGCGGCCGTACGCCCCCTGGAGGGCGAGGACGGGCCGCTGGCGGCGTTGGCGCGCTACACGGTGGAGCGGAAGTCCTAATGTCGGAGTTGCTGTCACGCATCGGCTCGCCTTCGGACGTCCGCGCACTTCCCGAGGAGGCACTGCCGCTCCTGTGCCAGGAACTGCGCGAGGACATCATCTCCATCTGCGGCCGCGTGGGAGGCCACCTGGGGGCCTCCCTGGGCGCGGTGGAGCTCATCGTCGCGCTGCACCGCGTGTTCCATTCGCCCCAAGACGCGCTGCTGTTCGACGTGGGACACCAGACGTACGCGCACAAGCTCCTCACGGGGCGGCGTGACCGCATGCACACGCTGCGGCACGCGGGCGGCATCGCGCCGTTCCTGGACCCGCGGGAGAGTCCTCACGACGCGCTGCTCGCGGGGCATTCATGCACGGCGGTGTCCGCGGCGCTGGGCGTGCTGGAGGGCCGGCGGCAGCACGGGCACCGAGGCCACGTGGTGGCGGTGTTGGGCGACGGCGGCCTCACGGGCGGCCTTACATTTGAAGGGCTCAACAACGCGGGGGGGAGCTCCCTGCCGTTGGTCGTCGTCCTCAACGACAACCAGATGTCCATCAGCGCCAACGTGGGGGCCATTCCCGCGCTGCTGCGCACCCGCGAGGCGCGCGACTTCTTCGAAGGCCTGGGCTTTACCTACCTGGGCCCGGTGGATGGGCACGACCTGCCTGCGCTGATTCGCGCGCTGCGCGAGGCCCGTGCCTCGTCGCGGCCGGTGGTGGTGCACGCGCTGACGCTGAAGGGGAAGGGCTTTCCGCCAGCGGAGGCCGACGCGCAGACGCGTGGACATGCCATGGGCCCGTATGAGTGGCGGGACGGCAAGCTGGTGCGCTCGCGCGGTGGCCAGCGGACCTTCAGCGAGGCCTTCGCGGCGGTGCTCGAGGACGCGATGGCCCGGGACCCACGGGTGGTTGCGGTG
Organism: Myxococcus sp. AB036A; assembly: GCF_006547355.1. NCBI lineage: Bacteria > Pseudomonadati > Myxococcota > Myxococcia > Myxococcales > Myxococcaceae > Myxococcus > Myxococcus sp. AB036A. Next base: position 2,247 of record NZ_VHLC01000014.1, read on the forward strand.
ACTCCCGCGATGTTGGAGGGCTCGGCGCTCAACGCGCTCAAGGCGCGCTTCCCGGACCGGGTGCACGACGTGGGCATCGCGGAACAGCACGCCGTCACCTTCAGCGCGGGGCTGGCCTTGGCCGGCGCGCGGCCGGTGTGCTGCATCTATTCGACCTTCCTCCAGCGCGCGTACGACCAGATCATCCACGACGTGTGCCTGCCGGGCCTGCCCGTCGTCTTCGCCGTGGACCGCGCGGGGCTGGTGGGCGCGGATGGGGCGACGCACCAGGGCACCTACGACGTGGCGTCCCTGCGCCCGCTGCCGGACCTGCACCTGTGGTCGCCCATGGTGGGGGAGGACCTGGCGCCCATGCTGGACACCGCCCTGGCGGCGCCGCACGCCTCCGTCATCCGCTTCCCTCGCGGCACGCTGCCGCCCCTGCCCGAAGGACTGAGCGCGGGCGAGGTTCCGCTGCGGGGGGCTCGCTGGCTGCTTCGCGCGGAGCAGCCCCGGCTCACGCTGGTGACGTTGGGACCTCTGGGCATCGCCGCGCTGGAGGCTGCGCGGGGCGAGCCCGGCTGGAGCGTGCTGGATGCGCGCTGCGCTTCGCCTCTGGATGAGGCCGCCTTGCTGGAGGCCGGCCGGTCCGGTCATGTCGTGGTGGCCGAGGAGGGCACCACGCGCGGCGGGCTGGGCAGCGCGGTGCTGGAGCTCTTCGCGGCGCACGGGCTGATGGCCCGCGTCCGGTTGATGGGCATGCCCGATGCGTTCGTTCCCCACGGGGACGCGCGGGTTCAGCGCGCGGAGCAGGGGCTGGACGCGGCGGGCCTGCGGCGCGCGGGACTGGCGCTGCTGGCAGGGGGCGGACGGTGAAGCCTCGCAAGGAGCGGTTGGACGTGCTGGTGGTGGAGCGCGGACTGGCCGAGTCGCGCACCAAGGCCCAGGCGCTCATCCTGGCCGGCCAGGTGGTGGTGGGCGACCAGCGCGTGGACAAGCCCGGCACGCTGATTCCGCAGGAGGCGGAGCTGCGCCTCAAGGGCGAGGTGCTTCCCTACGTGTCGCGCGGCGGGCTGAAGCTGAAGGGCGCCATCGACCGCTTCGGGCTCGACGTTCGAGGCAAGGTGGCCGCGGACATCGGCGCGAGCACCGGCGGCTTCACGGACTGCCTGCTCCAGCACGGCGCCACGCGCGTCCACGCGATTGACGTGGGCTACGGACAGCTCCACGAGAAGCTGCGTACGGACCCGCGGGTGCGCTCGCGCGAGCGCGTCAACGCGCGCTACCTCACGGAAGAGGACCTGCCGGAGAAGGTCGGCGTGGTCGTCATCGACGTGAGCTTCATCTCCCTCACGCAGGTGCTGCCGTCGGTGCTGACGTACCTGGAGCCGGGCGGGCTGCTGGTGGCGCTGGTGAAACCCCAGTTCGAGGTGGGCCCGGACCGGGTGGGGAAGGGCGGCGTGGTGCGGGATTCCGCCGCCCGGCAGGACGCCATCGACACCGTGACGGCGTTCGTCCGTGAGCAGGGCCTGGAGGTGCTCGGGTTGATGGACTCCACGGTGCCCGGGCCCGCTGGCAACGTGGAGGCACTCCTCGTCGCCAGCAGGCCCTGAGTCCTCGCGCTACGGCCGGTAGCGGCGGTAGTCGGACAGGGGCAGCGTCTGCACCACGTCGAAGCCGGTGCGGATCCACAGACGGCCTTCCGGGTCGATCGCGCCGCCCAGGCTGTCGACCACCTGGTGGCGGAACAGCTCGCGGGCCTCGCCGCCGGACGTCTGGTCCACGGCGACGATTTCGTTGGGCAGCGTCGGCGCGCCATCCAGCCCGCGGGCCGGCGCGTTGAGCAGGAAGAGCTCCGGCGAGTTGGGCCGCCGCAGCACCTGGAGCACGTTCAGCGCGCCATTCGCGTCGATGGAGCGGTTGTCCCGGTTGCGAATCTGCCCCGACGCGTCAAGGAACCAGACGCGTTGCTTGCCCATCGCGACGAGGCGCGAGGCGCCCGGGTGGTAGAGGATGCGCGCCAGCGGCACCGGGAGCGCGGGGCTGGTCCATTGGAGCCGAGCGCCCTCGCACTCGTCCTGGTTCGCGGCGCACGCGATGACCTGCGACTGCTCCGAGCCGAGCTGGAGGCCCAGGAAGAGCGTGTTGCCCGTGTCGTTGAAGGCGCCCAGGGGGAGGCGCTCGTTGCGCGCGAAGGTCCGCAGCTTGTACGCGGCCCGGGCCGTTCCGCCCGCGCCCTGCTCACCCGTCTCGCCCGCGTACAGCTCGGTGACGGTGACGTCCGTGCGCGAAGCATCCGGGCCCGTGCCCAGTGAGGCGATGAGAATCATCCCGTCCGCGCGAACCAGGGGCGGAGCGATGACGCTCTCCAGCGTCGTGGGCGCGTAGAGCCACTTGACCTCGGCCACGCTCTCCGACGTGCCGTTGGGGTTGTGGGAAAGCCGGCGCACCTCGTCGATGCGGTTGACGATGATGGCGTCACCGCCCGGCAGCACGGTGAGCTGCGTGGGGCCGATGTCCGTCGTCGTGCGCGCGGTGATGCGCAGCTCGGCGTCCACGGCGAAGGCGCCCACGTTCGGGGTCCACACCCAGCGCTTGCCACTGACGGGGTTGCGCTCGGTGATGACCGTCTCGGGAGTGCAGGCGATGGGCATCCCGACAGTGCCCGTCACCTTGCCGCTGAGGTCCACGCGGTACAGCGTGGGAATCTCCGTCGGCGGTTCGCCGCAGCCCACGAACGTGGGGTTTGCGCTGGTGCCGTCGATGACGAAGTGGTCGGTGACGACCTGTCCCGCGTTCTGCGGCTCCACGATGCGCCGCTGTACCGGGAAATAGGAGACCGGAGCGGGCTGCGAGCGGTTCGTGCGTCCGTCTGAGCACGTGGCCACCGCGTTCAGCGACAGGTTCGCGGCCAGGCCCACCGTGGCGTAGGGAATGTCGTTGCGCTCCAGCGTCAGCGTCATGGTGCCGCCGCTGTGCGGGAAGGTCCGGAGCAGGGTCTCCCGGTCATTGACGTTGAGCGTCGAGCCGCCCTCGCAGCCAGACACCGTGACGATGACCTGGAGCTTGTCGTCGGAGATGATGCCCGCGGGCACCGTCAGGGCGACCTGGGGAGGATCCGGTGTGGGAGGGGGCGGTTCACTGCCGCCACAGGCGGCGGCCAGGCTGCCGGCGACGATGAGTGCGGAGCGCCGCGCGCGCCGCGTCAGGGAGGGGTGGGCCATGGCGGCGACTCTAGCCGGTGCGCGGCGTCCCACGCATCCAGGCCCGTTTGTCGGGGTGGCCCGAACCGATTCTCGCTCTCCCCTGGGTACGGAACGTCCCCCAATGTCCGCGGGCTGTGGTAGTTCCGCCAGCGCCGTTGGGACCCTGTGCGGTGGGCGGCGTCACAGCGCCAGGGATGCGCCAGGAAGTTGCATGTGCAGCCCCACTGGCGCCTGATGGGCGGTAGGCAGGGCGGGCGGCCGTGCGCGGTCCGCGGGTGATTGGGAAGTGACGTCCATCGTGTACGCTCGACTCCCGGAGGGCTTGGGGGCGGCGGGGACCGACGTGGCCACATCCTCCCACCCATGCCCGCCGTTCTGGCTCCAGGGCGTGTTCAGCGGCATGATCGGGATCCGAACCATGAACTCTTTCGCACGCAGCGGGTTTTTGCAGCCTCTCTACCCGGCGCAATGTCGCCGGGGCTGGGGTTCACCGTGAGAGTCGAGATGCAGGCTGATCAGCGGGGACGCGTGCTGGTGGTGGCCGCCAAGGAGGCGGGCGATGCGCTCATGGAGCGGCTCACGTCGAGCGGCTACCAGTGTGCGTCGGCGGAGAAGGAGAGCGGCCTGGCCCAGGTCGCGGACACGTTGCAGCCAGAGGTCGTCCTGCTGGCGGTGACGGCGAAGCGCGCCGCGGAGATGCTGGAGTCGCTGCGCAAGGTGGACCGGCTCCAGCGCCTGCCGGTGCTGGTGGACCTGGGCCGCGCGCGCTCGGCGGAAGCTTTCAAGCGGCTGGCCGTGGACGATTGGATCCGCAGCGCCGACGAGGTGGTGCCCCGTCTGGAGGCCGCCCTGCGCGCAGGCCGGCTGCGTGACCGGGAAGAGCGGATCCGTCTGCGCATGGGGATGCTGCTGGAAATCACCCAGGCGGCCACCAGTTCGCTCGAGCTGGAGGAGATACTCCGCATCGCCGTGGACAAGGTGGGCCGTGTCACCGGGACGGACCGTTGCTCCGTGGTGCTGGTGGAGGGCAGCCATGCCCGCACCGCGAAGGTGGTGGCCACGCAGGAGGACCCGAGCCTCGTCCAACTGGACATCGAGGTGATGCGCTACCCGGAGCTGCGCCGCGCGCTGGAGACGCGGGAATCGGTGGTCATCGAGGAGGCGCAGCGCGACCCGCTGATGGCGGAGGTCCGCACCAACATCCTGCCGCTGGGCGTGAAGTCCATCCTGGTGCAGCCCCTCATCTGTCAGGGCGACCTGCTGGGGGCGCTGTTCCTACGGGTCTCGCGCGCTGACGCGTCGTTCGGCCGGGACGAGCAGGAGTTCGCCCAGGCGGTGGCCGGTGTGCTGGCCAACTCCATCCGCAACGCGCGCCTGCACACCGCGGTGAAGAAGAAGCGCGAGGACCTGGAGGAGGCCTACGTCCAGCGTTACCAAGAGCTGAACGAGGCCAACCGCCGGCTGAAGGAGCTCAACCGGCTCAAGGACGAAATCATCGCGGTGTGCAGCCACGACCTGCGCGCGCCGCTCCAGGTGCTCCTGGGGCACGGCCGGCTGTTGCAGGAGGGGCCGCTGGAGCCGCAGCAGCGCCAGTCCTCCGAGGCGATGATTCGCCAGGGAAAGAAGATCCTCGGCCTGGTGGAGTCGCTGCTGGAGAAGGGCAAGGGCGAGGCGGCGCGGCTGTCCATCGAGCCTCGCGTCCTGGATGTGGCGCAGCTCTGCCGCGACGCCGTCAACGAGCTGGAGATTCTCGCCGCGGACCGGGGCGTGTCGCTGCGCGCCGACTGTCCGGACAGCCTGATGCTCATCGGTGACGAGGTGAAGCTGCACGAGGTGCTGCAGAACCTCATCACCAACGCCATCCACCACGCGCGCCAGGACGGTGAGGTGGTGGTGAGCACCCAGCGCCTGGGCCGTCCGGACGGGGACGCTGCCAAGGTGTGCGTGCAGGACGACGGCGTGGGCATCCCGCCGGACGAACTGCACCTCGTCTTCGACCGCTACCGCCACGGCGGCAAGGGCGGGACCGGCCTGGGGCTGGCCATCTGCAAGGAGTTCGTGGAGCTGCACGGCGGTGAAATCTGGGCGGAGAGCCCGCCCGACACCGGCTGCATCTTCGTCTTCACGCTGCCGCTGGCGCAGGAAGCGCCGCGCAACCCGCGTCCGCCGCCCGCCGCCGCGTCCACGCCGCAGGAGCAGCCGCGCGTGTTGGTGGTGGAGGACGAGCCGGAGATCGCCGCGGTGCTGTCGGAGGTGCTGCGCTCCAAGTACCGCGTGGAGGTGGCGCGCGACGGCGCGGAGGGCCTGGCCCGGGCGAAGGCCCAGCGGCCGGACCTGGTGGTCATGGACGTGTTCCTGCCCAAGCTGGACGGCCTGGACGCGGCCATGGCGCTCAAGTCCTCGACGGACACCGCGCGCATCCCCGTCATCCTGCTGTCCGCCCACCAGGGCGTGGCGGAGAAGGTCCGCTCGCTCAACCTGGGCGCGGTGGACTACATGAGCAAGCCGTTCAACGCGGTGGAGCTCCTCAACCGCACCGAGCGCGCCCTCAAGCTGCGCCAGGGTGAGCGCGAGCAGCAGGAGAAGGAGAAGAGCAGCGCCTTGCAGCGGCGCACCGGCAGCGATCCCGCCACGGGCCTGCACGACCGGCGCGGGCTGTTGCTGCGGCTGGAGCAGGAGGTGGCGCGCAGCCGGCGTTACCACCGCGCGCTCAGCCTCGCCGTGCTCCGGCCCGACCGGCCGGTGGAGCCGGTGCCGTCCAACATCGCCGATGTCATGCGCAAGCGGGTGCGCCACCCGGATGCCATCTCCCACCTGGGCGGAGGTGTGTTCGCCGTCGTCCTGCCGGAGTGCCAGGCGGAGGCGGCGCGCGCCGTCATCAGCCGCATGTTGCCGGATGTGGAGAAGGCGACGGACACGGAGTACCGGTCGGCGGTGGCGGACGTGAGCCAGGACAGCGACTCGGTCGAGAAGCTGCTGGAGAAGCTGGGCGCGCCGGCCCCCGAAGAGAGCTGAGGCGACTGCGCGCGGGACGGGCTCACGCTAGACTCATGCTCGCGTGCGCCCCTCTCGCCTCCTCGTGTCCGCCCTGCTGGCCGTCCTCGTGGCGCCGGGTGTGTCCGCGGCCGCCCCCTCACGGCGGCCGCGCGTGGACCCGGAGGCCATGCGAGAGGCCATCGACGCGGGCTCCACGGACGAAGGCCGCTACGCTTCCTCCGCCAGCTACACGAACTACCTCCAGTCCCGGCTGAAGCACCATGCCGGGGACCACCGGGGCGCGGTGGACGCGCTGCGGCTGGCCCTGGCCACGGATGATGGGAACCCGTTGTTGCTTACCCGGCTGGGGGAGGAGTACGCCCGTCTGGGCGATTTGACGCGCGCGGAGCGCGAGCTGCGCCGGGCCGTGCTGCGCGCCCCTGCCTACTACCCCGCGCACGTGCTCCTGGGCCGCGTTCTCACGGAGTCGAAGCGGTTCGCCCGGGCCCGCCTGCACCTGCGGCGCGCGGTGACCCTCAAGCCTCGCGAGCCGGAGGCGTATCTCGTCCTGACCCAGCTCCACCTGGAGATGGGTGCCCCGGACGAAGCGGTGAAGGTGGTGGACGCGCTGGCGCTGGCGCTGCCGGGGGAGGCCTCGGGGTACCAGCGCCTGGGGTTGGCGCTGGCGGAGCGGGGCGACACGGCGCGCGCCGAGCGCCTGTTGGTAGAGGCAGTCTCCCGGAACCCGGGTGACGTGGAGGTGCTCACGGCGCTGGCGCGGCTGTACGAAGACACCGGCCGGCCCGTGCAGGCGGAAGAGTCCCTGGCTCGGGCGCTGGAGCGGGACCCGGACAGCCGCGAGGTGCTGCTGGGCGCCGGACGCGCGGCGCTGAAGGCGGGCTCCGCCGTCCGGGCGCGGGCGTACTTCGACCGGCTGTTGTCCCTCTCCTCCGAGCCGGAGATGCCGGTACGGGTGGCCTTCAGCTACCTTGCCGCGCGCGAGCCCAGGGCGGCCGCGGAGGTGCTGGAGGCGGCGCGCCGGGGGGACCATGCGGACCCTCGGCTGGCCTACTACGCGGGGCTCGTCCATGAGCGGATGCGCCGCTTCGCCGACGCGGCGGAGGCCTTCGCTGGGGTGCCCGCTGAGGCGGATGTCTACGCCGACGCACGCTTGCGCCGAGCCCGCAGCTTGTCGCTCCTGGGCGAGCACTCCCGGGCCCTCACGCTCTTCCGGGCCGCGATGCAGGAGTCGCCAGCGGACGTGGAAGTCCGGATGCAGTTCGCCCGGGCACTGGAGCGCGGCGGCACGCCGAACCGCGCGGAGCTGCTCCTTCGCGAGGGCCTGTCCGCCGGTCCCTCCGCGGCGCTGTATGACGCCCTGGCCGCCACACTTCATAGGCAGGGCCGGGGGCGCGAAGCACTGACACTGCTTCGCGAGGCGGTGGCCCGCTTCCCCCGGGACGAAGACCTGCTGTACGTGCTGGGCGCGGCTCATGAGCGGCAGGGCGACGTGACGGGCGCGCTGGCCCGCATGCGGGCGGTGCTGGCTGTGTCACCGGACCACGCCGCCGCGTTGAACTTCCTGGGCTACCTGCTGGCGCAGGCGGGGCAGAACCTGGACGAGGCCGAGCGGCGCGTGCGGCGGGCCCTGGAGCTGCGACCGGACACCGGGGCCTACCTGGACTCACTGGGCTGGGTGTACTTCCGCAGGGGGGACTACGCCCGGGCCGTGGACGCGCTGGAGCGGGCCTCCACGCTGGCTCCGGATGAGCCCGTCATCCTCGAACACCTGGGAGACGCCTATCAGCAGGTGGCGAGGACGGACGACGCCGCGGCCGTCTGGCGGCGCGCCCTGGAAGTGCTGACGCTGGACCCCGAGTCCGCCGAGCCTCCCGGCCAGCGCGCCGCGTTGGAGCGCAAGCTCAATGCGCTACCCACGCGTGCGCCAGACCGCTAAGTTGGTGGGCCTATGGCGCGTAGCGACGAGGGCTTCTTTCCCGGCAGGGACGGGACACGACTGTACTGGAAGTCCATCCTTCCAGACGCCGAGCCCCGCGCGCATGTCGCGGTGGTGCACGGGTATGGTGACCACTTCGGGCGCTATGGCTTCGTGACGGAAGCACTGCTGGCGGACGGCTTCGCGGTCCACGGCTTCGACTACCGGGGCCATGGCAAGGCCGACGGGCGCCGGGCCTACTGCGAGAAGTGGCCGGACTACCTGGAGGACCTGGAGGTCTTCTGGGAGCGGGTGCGTGCGGTATCGGAGGGCAAGAAGGCCTTCGTGCTGGCGCACAGCCACGGCGGCCTGATGTCGGCGACGTGGGCGTCCAGCCGGCAGGTGGAGGGGTTGACGGGGCTGGTGCTGTCGGCGCCGTACCTCAAGCTGGCCATCACCCCGCCGGCCTCGAAGCTGATGGCCGCGCGCGCGGTGGGCAAGCTGGTGCCATGGCTGAGCATCTCCTCCGGGCTGAAGGTGGAGGACCTCACCCATGACACCGACGTGCAGCGGGCCACCCGGGAGGACCCGCTCCACCAGGCCATCGCCACGCCCCGGTGGTTCGTCGAATCCACCCGGGCGCAGGGCGAGGCCGTGCTGCTGGCGCCGAAGATTCAAGTGCCGCTGTTCGTCCTGTGTGGCGCGGAGGATGGGGTGGCCGCTCCGGCGGCGGCGCGGGAGTACTTCGAGCGGGCGGGGTCGCCGGACAAGAAGTTCAAGGAGTACCCCGGAATGCGGCATGAGCCGCTCAACGAGGTGGGCCGTGCGGAGGTATTCCGGGATATCTCCGGCTGGATCTCCGCGCATCTCTGACATAATCAGGTCGCCCGGCTCCTAGGGAGGAGCTGGCGCTGGGTGAGGTCACCGCATGGCAACGGGTGAAACGGGCATCATCGGCAAGGGCATCGTCATCAAGGGCAACCTCACGGGAGGTGGGGACCTGGTGATCGAGGGACGTGTGGAGGGGCAGATTGCCCTGAAGAACCACCTCACCATCGAGAGCACCGGCAAGGTGCAGGCGGACATCCGCGCCGAGGAGTTGACCATCAACGGCGAGGCCAGCGGCAACATCGACGCCTCGTCGCGCGTGGCCATCAACGCCTCGGCCAAGGTGGCCGGCGACATCAAGGCACCTCGCGTCGTCATCGAGGACGGGGCTGTGTTCAACGGCTCCATCGAGATGGACGTACGGCTTCCTGACGACATTTGAGCTTCACGCCGCGCACGGCACGGCACACACCTTTCGAGAGGCGGACAACACTCATGGCGAATACGGTCATTGGCTCGAGCATCGTCATCGACGGGGAGATCTCCGGCGACGAGGACCTGGTCATCCAGGGCACCGTGAAGGGGAAGATTTCCCTCAAGGAAAGCCTCTACGTAGAGGGCAGCGGCGTCGTCGAGGCCGACATCGAGACGCAGAACGTGGAGATCGCCGGCCGCGTCACGGGCAACATCGTCGCCAGCGACAAGGTGGAGCTGAAGACGGACTGCCGCGTGGTGGGAGACATCAAGGCGCCTCGAATCCTCATCGCCGACGGTGCCTCCTTCAAGGGCAACGTCGACATGGACATGAAGGAGCGCTGATTCGTGGCCACCGCGAAGGAGCTCTCAGCGAGCAGCAACGTCGACAACACCGTGGTGGGGCCTTCCATCCTCATCAGCGGCCGGTTGACGGGCGACGAGGACCTCACGGTCCGAGGGCGCGTCGAGGGTGAGCTGACGCTCAGCCGCACCCTCATCGTGGAGCCCTCGGGCGTGGTGAAGGCCAACGTGGCGGTGAAGAACGCCATCGTCAGCGGCGTGGTGGTGGGCAACATCAACGCCACCGAGAGCGTGGAGCTCACCCGCGAAGGCCGCATGGTGGGCGACATCCGCGCCCCGCGCGTCATCATCGTCGACGGGGCCAGCTTCCGTGGCCGCGTGGACATGGGTGACGTGGAGCCGGGACGTCTGCCGGCCGAGCGCCCCGCGGTGGTCCGCCCCACGGCGGTGACCCGTCCCACGGCGACGCCCACGCGTCCGACGATTCCGGCCGCACGGCCCATGCCTCCGCCTCCGCCGTCGCGGCCCACGCCTCCTCCTCCGCCCGCGCGCCCCTCGGCGCCTCCCGCGGTGACGCGCCCCTCGGCGCCCATCACCCGTCCGGGGTTGGGTGGCCTGGGAAGCAAGCCGCTGCCGCCGCCTCCGCCGACCCGCGTGGAGCGGGCGGAGCCGCAGGCTGAGCAGGCGGGCTCTGCCGAGCCGCCAACGCCAGTCCTGGTGGGTGCTGGCGCAAAGAAGAAGGTCGTGGTGAAGAAGAAGACCCGCTAGCGCGCACGGCCCGCGCCGCCAGTCGTTGGCGGTGCGGGCGCGTGGGCTTTTCAGGGGTGCCACCATGGACGCCGAGCACAGGGTTGATGGACAGGATGGGACGGCGGGTGCTGGGCCCGAAGGTGGCTCGCAGGCGTCGTCCGGACAGGATGGCGGCCAGGGCGGTGCCGTGAGCGCCGCGCCGCACGCTTCGGGGGGCTCTTCGGAGCCGCAGGGCGAGCACAAGCGCGAGGACGCGTCACCGGAGGCCGGTGGTGAGCACCGAGCCGAGGGCACGCCACCCGCCGAAGGTTCGGAGCAGCGAGCCGAGGGCACGCCTTCAGAGCAGGGCGTTGCGCATCGCGCCGAGGACACGCCTTCCGAGCAGGGCGCTGCGCAGCGCGCTGAGGGCATGCCTTCCGAGCAGGGCGCTGCGCATCGCGCCGAGGGTACGCCTTCGGAACAGGGCGAGCCCCAGAACGCCGGCTCTGCGCAGGGGCAGGGCGGTGAGCCTCCCGTCGCCAGTGGCGACACACAGGGCGAGGGCGCACGTCCGCTCGATGCGGGCGGGGAAGCGCCGGGCTCCGCGGACGCCTCCGGGAGCGAAGGTTCAAAGGACCAGGCAGGTTCGCAGGAAGGTGGACTGCAGGCTGAGGGCACCACGTCCCACGGTCAGGCGGAGCCACCTGCCAAGGATGCGTCTCATGCGCAGGGCGAGCACCAGGCCGTGAGTGAGTCCCACGGGCAGGACGGAAGCGAATCAGGAGGCGGGTCCGTCGCCAACGCGGAGACACGTGCCGAGCAGGCCCCCTCCGACGGCGAGGCCCGTGCCACGCCCGGGCTGGACGAGCGCCCCCAAGGCGCGTTCTGGACGGGCGAGGCCGACGGGGACAAAGCCAGCGACGCTGACGAGGAGTCGCGGGAGGACGTCCTCCCCGAACCCGAGCAGCGGCTTTCGGGCCGGGTGACGACGGTGCTCCTGCCGCTGGAGAAGCTGCAGGACGAAAGCGCGTTCAAGCTTCGCCCGGAAGGCGACGTCTCGGGGCTGGCCACGGACATCGCGCGGCTGGGGCAGTTGTTCCCGGTGGACGTCCGCCCGGCGGGGGAAGACCGCTACCAACTCGTCTGCGGCTTCCGGCGGGTCGCGGCGCTGCGCTTCCTCAAGCGGGACGCCGTGCAGGCGCGGATCCACCTGCGGCTCTCGGACGAGGACGCGCTGGTGATGTCGCTGGCGGAGGCGATTCACGCCACGCCGGTGGGCCCGGAAGTCCTGGAGGCGAAGCGCGACGAGCTCGAGGCGCAGGGGCGCTTGAGCGCGGCCGTTCGCGACATGCTGGAGAAGGCGCTCGCCACCGAGGACACGCTGGCGCCGGAGGGCGTCGAAGAGGAGATTGACGCCGACGAGCTGGCGCAGGAAGTGGCGCAGCGGCTCGGGGCCATCAATCAGGACCTCTCGCTGCTGGCGGACGTGTTCGCCGCGCTGGATGAGTCGCGCAAGGCGGAGCTCCTGATGCAGCTCCGCTACTCGTCCGAGCTGGTCACCTATCTGGAGGGGCTGTAAGCCATGGCGGAACCGCTCGTGCGCGACCGTGCCCGGCTGTTGGAGCTGCTCACCGAGCGCTCCTTCGAGCAGCGCCGCGTGGTGCTCTCGTCCGGCAAGGAGTCGGACTTCTACATCGACTGCAAGCGCACGGCGCTGCTGGCCGAGGGCCACTTTCTCATTGGCCGGCTGTTCCTGGAGGCCATCCGGCGCGAGGCCCCGGAGGCCGTGGGCGTGGGCGGGCTGACGTTGGGTGCCGACCCGTTGGCGTCCGCGGTGAGCCTCACCGGCTATCTGTCCGGCACGCCGCTGGCGGCCTTCATCGTGCGCAAGGAGCCCAAGGGGCACGGCACGGGCCAGTGGATTGAAGGCCTGAGCGGGCTGGGGCAGGGCGCGGCGGTGGCCATCGTGGAGGACGTCGTCACGACGGGAGCCTCCACCCTGAAGGCCATCGAGCGGGCCCAGCTGGAGGGCCTGAAGGTGCTGGGTGCCTTCGCGTTGGTGGACCGGTTGGAGGGTGGGCGTGAAGCCGTGGAGGCCTCGGGTCACCGGCTCCACACGCTCTTCACCCGCAAGGACTTCATTCCGTGAGGCGTCCGTTCATCACCGCGGCGCTGCTGGGGCTGCTCGCGGGCTGTGTCACCACGCCGCCCACGGCCATCAGTGATCCGCCGCCGTCGCTGCCGGATGAACACGCGGAGCATTCCTACCGGAAGATTCTCGCGCGCTACACGGGACAGAAGGAAATCTACGACGGCTTCGACACGCGCGTGTTCGCGGGCGTGACGCTGCAGACGCTGTCCTTCCGCGAGGCGCGCGTGCATCGCCAGGCCGCCTTCCAGCAACTGCCCACGGTGAAGGTGGAGCAGATGCTCGCTGAGGAGCAGGCGAAGGCCGCGCAGGCCCACGAGTTCTTCCTGGGCGTGCACTTCAACGACTTCGTCTACGCCGACTTCGACTCCAAGCACTCCATCTGGCGCCTGGCGCTGGTGACGCCCGCTGGCGAGGTGACGCCCTCGCGCATCCGCCGGCTGGGCCGGGTGAACATGCAGACGCGGGCGTACTACCCGTACACGTCGATTTTCTGGGTGGGGTGGGAGATTCAGTTCCCCACGCAGATGTCCGACGGGAGCCCCGTCATTCCGCCCGGCACGGAGACGGTGACGTTCCGCATGGCCTCGTCGTTGGGCAAGGCGGACATGCAGGTGCGCGCGCAGTAGCGCCGCTCACGTCTGGCTGGTGCGCTTCAGCCACTTCTCGGCGGGCGGCATCGTCGGGCCCGCCAGCAGCCGGTCCACCAGGGCCGTGGGCGACGCGCTCACGGCGAAGGGCGCGGCCTGCTCCATGGGGACGAAGCCTTCCTCCGCGTGGTGCCGCGCCATGGCCAGCAATGGCTGGAAGAAGCCGCGCGTGTCCAGCAGTCCCATGGGCTTGCGGTGCAGGCCGAGCTGGGCCCAGGTCACGATTTCGAAGAGCTCGTCGAGCGTTCCAAAGCCTCCGGGCAGGGCGATGAAGGCATCCGAGCGCTCCGCCATCATCGCCTTGCGCTCGTGCATGGAGCCAACGGAGTGCAGCTCCGTGAGGCCCCGGTGGGCCAGTTCCTTGGCGCCAAGGAAGCCAGGCAGCACGCCCACGACGTTGCCACCAGCGGCCAGCGCGCCGTCCGCCACCGCGCCCATGAGCCCCACGCTGGCGCCGCCGTAGACGAGCGTCAGTCCTCGCCGCGCCAGCTCGGCGCCCATGCGTGTGGCGGCGTCCATGTACTCCGGACGCGCGCCGGGCCGGGAGCCGCAGAACACACAGACACTTCGCACTTCCATGTCAAAAGCCTCCACGCCGCTCGGGGTGGGCTGCGTAGAGCGCCACCACCACGGAGAGAAAGAGAAGGATGGGCAGGGCGCGCGCATAGACCTGCCGCCCCATGCGCAGGGCCAATCCGCAAGGCAGGCCGAAGAGGAAGCCGCCCAGATGCCCCGCCCAGCTCACGAAGGGGAGCAGGCTGAGGACAGCCACCTGCGCCAGCCAGATGAACAAGTCCCGGCGGCCCTCGCGTGTGGCGACGGGCAGCATGGCCCCCGCCCAGCCGAGAATCATTCCGGACGCGCCCACCGTGGGCACGTCGAAGTCGAAGATGAGTGAGAAGGTGGACGCCCCCAGCGCCGTCACCAGCGACAGGCCGAAGAAGCGCAGGCTGCCGATGCCTCGCTCCAGCGTGAAGCCGAGCGTCACCACCACCGACATGTTGAAGAGGAGGTGGAGGGGACTGCCGTGCTCCAGCACCGCGCCCAGCAGCCGCCAGTACTGGCCCGCCTGCACGAAGGGGCCGTACAGGCCCAGGGGCGGAATCTGCATCCGCCCGTGCTCGCTCCGGACCACCTGGGAGATGGGCAGGACCTGCTCGGCCAGGAAGAGCGACACCGCGCAGGCGATGAGCGCGTAGCACACCCAGGGCCGCGGCTGCGGTGGGCCTGGCACCGGTGGGCCAGGGGGCTGCGCGCCGGTGCCTTCACCGCCCGAGGCGGCGGAGGAGGGGGCATCGAGAATGCGTCGTGGACGGGAGGACATTCGGGCTCACGGCTCCCTGGACACGACGGTGTCTCGCAGCCAGCGGTGGTCGTCCGGGTGCGGGTAGTCCAGCGTGTAGTGGAGGCCGCGGCTCTCCTTGCGGCGGCTGGCGCAGTCGACGATGAGGTAGGCGACGTCGGCGATGTTTCGCAGTTCGATGACGTCGCGAGTCACCTTGAAGCGCCAATAGTAGTCGCGAATCTCCTCGCGCAGCAGCTCCAGCCGGCGCCGCGCGCGCATCAGCCGCTTGTCCGTGCGGACAATGCCGACGTAGTTCCACATGAGCCTGCGAATCTCGTCCCAGTTGTGGGTGACGACGACGCTCTCGTCCGACTCCACCGCGCTGCCCGAATCCCAGGGCGGCGGGTCCTCGGAGGGAGTGGGCTGGGAGCGCACTTCTTCGGCGGCCACCTGCACGGCGCGGTGGCCGAAGACGAGCCCTTCCAACAGCGAGTTGGACGCGAGCCGGTTGGCGCCGTGCAGGCCCGTGCAGGTGACTTCGCCGATGGCGTACAGGCTGGGCACGTTGGTGCGTCCCTCCAGGTCCGTCACCACGCCGCCGCACATGTAGTGGGCCGCCGGGACGACGGGGATGGGCTGCACCGCCATGTCGATGTTGAACGCCTTGCAGGTGGCGTAGATGTTGGGGAAGCGCTCGGCGAGGAAGGCGCGCCCCAGGTGCGTCATGTCCAGGTAGACGCAGTCGTCGCCTGTGCGTTTCATCTCCGCGTCGATGGCACGCGCCACCACGTCACGCGGCGCGAGCGCGCCCATGGGGTGGTAGCGCTCCATGAAGGACGCGCCGCTCTTGAGCTTCAGCTTGCCGCCCTCGCCACGCAGCGCCTCGCTGATGAGGAAGCTCTTGGCCTCCGGGTGGTAGAGGCACGTGGGGTGGAACTGGTAGAACTCCATGTTCGCCACCTTCGCGCCCGCCCGGTACGCCATGGCCACGCCGTCACCCGTCGCCACGTCCGGGTTGGACGTGTACAGGTACACCTTGCCAGCGCCGCCGGTGGCCAGCACCGTCACCTTGGCCAGGAAGCGCTCGATGACGCCGTCCTCCAGCAGGGCGTAGACCCCCAGACACCGGCTGACCCCAGGGGAGGGGACGCGCCGGTCCTGGATGAGGTCGATGGCGGCCGTCTGCGGGAAGAAGGTGATGTTGGGGACTTCGTCACACGCGGCGAGCAGCGCGCGCTGCACCTCGCGGCCGGTGATGTCGCCCGAATGGATGATGCGGCGCGCGGAGTGGCCCCCCTCGCGCGTGAGGTCGAATTCGCCGGTGATGCGGCGGTTGAACTCCGCGCCCAGGTCCGCCAGTTCCTGCACACGGCTGGGGCCTTCCTTCACCGTGACTTCCACCGCGTCGCGGTGGCACAGCCCCGCACCCGCCACCAGCGTGTCCTCGATGTGGGCCTCAAAGGTGTCAGGGGGCGCGAGCACGCTGGCGATGCCGCCCTGGGCATAGGCCGTGTTGCTTTCGAACCGGTCGCGCTTGGTGAGGATGGCCACCGTGCCATGGCGGGCCGCCTGGAGGGCGAACGAAAGACCCGCCACGCCGCCTCCCAGGACGAGGAAATCGAACCGATGGGGCATGGTGAGCAGCCTTAACGACTGTAAGTGCTGGAAACAAGGCGTTTTCTTGAGGACTTTCCCGCGGATGTCTAAGGTTCGTGGGCCGATATGCGTGCCTATTCCGCGTTCCTCTCCGTCGCCGTGCTGGCCCTGCCCTTGTCGGCGGGGGCGGATGCCATCTACCGGTACGTCGAGAAGGACGGCACCATCATCTATACGAACGTGCAGCCCTCGGGCAGCAAGCGGGCCAAGACGCTGAAGGGCACGTTCACCAAGGCCCCCGCGAAGAACACGCCGGTGGTGGGCCGCAAGCGGACCCCGCCGGAGTTGGATCCGCACATCACCGCCGCGGCGCTGCGCTACCGCATCCCGCCGGCGCTCGTGCGCGCCATCATGCACACCGAGAGCAACTTCAACCCCAACGCGCTCAGCCACAAGGGCGCCAGCGGGCTGATGCAGCTCATGCCGGCCACGGCGACGGACATGTACGTGAAGGACATCTTCAACGAGCGCGACAACATCGAGGGCGGCGTGCGCTACCTGCGCGTGCTCGCCAACATGTTCGACGGCGACATGGTGAAGATGGTTGCCGCGTACAACGCCGGCCCCGAAGCGGTGAAGCGCTACGGTGGCAAGGTGCCCCCCTACGAAGAGACGCAGGGGTACGTGCGCAAGGTGCTCAAGCTCTACTACCACTACAAGGAGCGCGAGGCGGCCGTCTCGAGCGGCCCCAGCGAGCCCACATCCCAGAATGACGACGCGCGCGAAGGGGCGGGGGGAGACGAGCCCCGCTGATGATGAGTTCCTCCAGCAGCTCTCCCGCGGTGGCGAGCTGTTGGCCGCAGGCAGGGTCCACGAGGCTCAGCCGTTCCTGGAGCGTGCCCACCAGCTCCAGCCCCGCATGGAGAAGGCGCAGAACCTGCTGGGCCTCTGCTACTTCAAGCTCGGCCTGTACGACAGGGCGGCCGAGCTGTACGAGATGCTGGTGCGCGACAACCCGGTGGACCCGACACTGCGGGTCAACCTGGGCCTGGTGTACCTGAAGACGTCCGCGCTCCAGCGCGCGGCGCGCGAGTTCGAGACGGCCACCGACCTGGCCCCCGAGCACCAGAAGGCCCAGAACTACCTGGGCCTCACCCTGGCGCAGATGGGCGAGTACGGCCGCGCCCGCGAGCACTTCCTGCTCGCCGGCAGTGACGTCATGGCGGAGAAGATGTCTCGCGCCATCGCGGGGGAGAGCTACGCGAAGCCGGCCGCCGCCGCCACGCCACCGCCGCCCCGCAGCGCGCCGGTGGAGCCCCGTGTCGCCGAGCCGCCGCCCGGCGCCCAACCGGAGGAAGAAGAAGAGATTCGCTTCGCCGAAGACGAGGGCCCCAGTGCCCTGTCCGACGCCTCGGCGTCCGAGGCGACGGAAGCCACGGCTGACAGTGGCGTGGCGCGGGAGGCGCCTCCCGAGTCGACCTTCGATGAGACCTCCGAGGCGGTGGCCACGAGCGTGCCGCCGGCGCCCGTGCCCCTGACGCGGTTGCATCTGCGCAAGATGCCCGCGACGTCGCTGGCGCCCACGTCTCCGGCGCCGGAGTCCTCACCCGCTCCGGACGGCGGGCGGTCGTCGCTGGCCGAACTCGCCGGCGCGGTCGTCCTTCCCGGCGCGGAGGCGTCGCGGCCCTTCGGCGCGGGGCCGGGCTGCTACACCGTGACGGTGGAGGGGGAGCTCCTGACGCGCCTGGATGGCCTGGTGGCGCTGGCGGGGCAGCTCTCCTTCCAGCCGGAGATGAAGCGGTTCCGGGGCCGGGCCACGGACAAGTCATTCGGGGAAGGGGCGGCGCGGATGGTGCGTGCCCGGGGGCAGGGCGTGCTCTATTTGGAGCCGGCCGCGACCCGTACTTTCCTGGCGGTGGACCTGGGCGAGGACTCCGCGTACTTCCGCGACGAGTGCGTGTTCGCCTTCGAGGAGCCGGTCATGTTCGAGAACGGACGGGTTCCGTCGGACATCGCGCCGGACCTGGACCTGGTGCACCTGCGAGGGCAGGGCCAGGTGCTCTTGAGCCTCCCGGGGCCGCTGCGCGCGGTGGCGGTGCGCCAGGAGCAGCCGGTGACGGTGCCGCTGACGCACCTGGTGGGCTGGCAGGGCAACCTCACGCCGCGCATGGTGCCCGTGCTCAAGTCCCCCTCTGGGGAGCCGCTGCGGGCGGCGGTGGAGCTGGGCGGTGAAGGTTTTGCCCTCATCGCCCTCGGTGTCCGCTAGAAGGGCCCCTGCCATGGCCACGGACCGAGCGGCGCGGAAACAGCGGAAGCGAGAGGAGCGCGCCCGGAAGCGCGCGGCGCGCAAGCCCAGCGTGTTGGTGCAGGAGTTCTGGAACCTGCCCAACATGCTCACGTTGGGGCGCATCCTCATCATTCCGCTCTTCGTGTGGCTGACCTACGACGCGGACCCCCTCAACTCGCTGCTGGCGGGGCTCGTCTTCGCGGTGGCCGCCATCACCGACGTGGTTGATGGCTACCTCGCGCGGAAGTGGAACCTCATCACCGTGGTCGGCAAGTTCATGGACCCGCTGGCCGACAAGCTCATCGCCATGGCGGCCCTGGTGATGATGGTGCGGCTGGGGCGCATCGCCGCGTGGGTCGTCATCGTCCTGCTGGCGCGGGAGCTCATCGTCAGCGGACTGCGCACCATCGCGGCCAGCGAGGGCATGGTCATCGCCGCGGGCCAGGAGGGGAAGTGGAAGACGTCCCTCCAACTGGTGGGCATCATCTCGCTCTGCGTCCACTACGTGCATCCACTGGAGTTCGGCACCTTCTCCGTGCCGGTGGACTACAACCTGGTGGGCCAGGTGCTCGTCTACCTGTCTGGTGCCTTCTCGGTGTGGAGCGCGGTGGTGTACTTCCGGGCGTTCCTGGCCATGTTGGCGAAGCGTGGGGGGGAGCCTGACCCCACGAAAAGTGTTTGACGGGTCCGGAAGGGCTCTGTATACCCCACCTCACTTCCGGCCCGGCGGTCACACGACGGTGACGGAAGTGCGGTACCTGATGCGGGAATAGCTCAGCGGTAGAGCATCGCCTTGCCAAGGCGAGGGTCGAGGGTTCAAATCCCTTTTCCCGCTCCAAAATCGGGCCCTCTGGAAACCCAGAGGGCCTTTTAGTTTGCAGGGTCTGACGCGGGAATAGCTCAGCGGTAGAGCATCGCCTTGCCAAGGCGAGGGTCGAGGGTTCAAATCCCTTTTCCCGCTCCAAATTGAGGCCCTCTGGGAAGCCAGAGGGCCTTTTGTTTTTCCGGTGTCCTGGTGGCTCAGGCGCTGGAGCCAGGGCCGGACATTCGCTCGGTTGATGGCTTGCTCTTCAAATGAGCAGCCATCCGAGGGCGTCAGCAGAGTGGGGCCGGGGCGCCGGGCGTCCTCGCAACAGCAAGCGGCCCTGCTATAGAAGGCCCCCTCATGATTCGGCTCGTCCGTGAACTGTATCAGTACCGGGGCTTGCTCATCAGCCTCGTCCAGCGGGAACTGAAGGCGCGTTATCGCGGCTCGTTCCTCGGCTTCCTGTGGACGTTCCTGAATCCGACGCTCCACATGCTGGTGTACGTGCTGCTGTTCACCGTGGTGATGCGGCAGAACATCCCCAACTTCCCGTTCTTCATGTTCACGGGGTTGTTGCCGTGGATCTGGTTCTCCACCTCGCTGGCCAGCGGCGCCAGCGCCATCAGCGACCGGCGAGATCTGCTGACGAAGGTCCGCTTCCCCGCCCAGGTGCTGCCCACCACGGTGGTGGTGACCAACCTCTGCAACTTCGTCCTCTCACTGCCGCTGATGCTGGGGCTGGGCATGGCTTACGGACAGTGGCCGACCTGGCATGTCGTCATGTTCCCGGTGGTGGTGCTCATCCAGCTCATCTTCACGCTGGCGCTGGCGTACATCCTGGCCGCCATCAACGTGACGTTCCGGGACCTGCAGCACATCGTCAGCAACCTGCTGACGCTGTGGTTCTTCGCCACGCCCGTGTTGTATCCGTTCTCGACGATTCAAGATGAGAACGTCCGCACGCTGATGATGGCACTGAATCCCATGGTCAGCTTCATGGCGTCGTACCAGGCCATCTTCTACGAACACCGGCTTCCGGATTCCGGACCGCTGCTGGCCCTGGGGGCTGTCTCCGTGGTGCTGCTGTGGGGCGCCTCGTCCATCTTCGAATCCCGCCGCGAAGAGTTCGCGGAGTCCATCTGAGCGTCGGTATGACTGAACCCATGGACGCCATCATCCTGAAGGACGTCGTGAAGAGCTTCCGGAAGCGGACCATCCGGGGCGAGTACACGACCTTCAAATCCGAGCTGCTTCGCTGGTTGCGCGGCAAGCGCCAGGCGCGTGATGCGAGCCTCATCACTGCGCTGCGCGGCATCAACCTCGCCATTCCCAAGGGCAAGACGGTGGGCATCATCGGGCGGAACGGCTCGGGGAAGAGCACGCTGCTCAAGCTCATCACGGGCATCTACACGCCCACCTCCGGCGACCTGCAGATCAACGGTCGCATCTCCGCCTTGCTGGACCTGGGCGCTGGTTTCCATCCGGACTTCTCCGGACGGGAGAACATCCTCATCAACGGCATCATCCTGGGCATGACGCGCGCCGAGGTCCGGGCCCGGATGGATGAAATCATCGCCTTCAGTGAGCTGGGCGAGTTCATCGACGAGCCGGTGCGCACCTACTCCAGTGGCATGTACATGCGCCTAGCGTTCGCGGTGGCCACGCACGTGGACCCGGACATCCTCATCATCGACGAAATCCTCGCCGTCGGGGACGAGCACTTCAGCAAGAAGAGCCTCGCCAAGATGATGGACTTCAAGCGTCAGGGGAAGACCATCGTCCTGGTGACGCACGAGCTGGGCACCGTGGAGCGCTGGTGCGACCTGGCTGCGTGGATTGATGGCGGCTACGTCCGCCGCGTAGGCAAGCCCTCGGAGGTCACCGCCGAGTACCGCGAGGCCATCTCCCTGGCCGAGGCCCAGTCCGCTGCCTTCACGCCCCCGGCGCTGACGGAGGGCGGCGGGGCGCTGCCGCAGGTGCCGGCCGCGACGCTTCCCTCCGAAGGGCCCGTTCGCATTCACAGCGTTCAGTTGACGGACGCGCAAGGTGCACCCCTGGAGCTCCTGTCGCCTGAGCAGGGCGTGGAAGTACGCGCGGCGTTCGCGGTGGATGAGGCCTGCGAGGACGTGGACTTCGAGGTGCGGCTCCAAGCCGCGGACGGGCGAACCCTCTACGAGACGAGCACTCGCCGCGAGTCGGTGGTGCTTTCGCGGATGCCGTCTCAAGGCGTGCTGCGCTTCCTGATTGAGCGACTGGGCGTCCTGGGCGGAGAGTATTCGCTGGTGGTGTCGGCCCGGTCCTCGAAAGGGGATTCGTCCGCGCGTTGTGTGTTCAAGGTGGTCTCCGAGGACGAGGACGAGGGCGTGTTCCGGCCTCCGCACCGGTGGTTGGTGGAGGCGGGGCTGGAGGCTCAGTCGGGTGTCCCGTGTGCTTCGGGCACACCCCAGCGCGTGGTGGTGGGATGAAGCACTGGGAGCGCGCCAGAACCCACGGGGAAAGGTGAGCCATGTGGCAGAAGTGGGCTGAAGTGACACAGGGGCCCGCGGAGGCGCCTGGTCCGGGGGAGTTCGCGCAGATGGTGGCTGCCCTCCGGAAGGTCCTGGAGGAGCGCCAGCCGTGCCTCCCCGAGCAGTGTGATGAGCGCAGCGCGCTGGAAGGCGCCTTGCGGCTGGCAACGGAACACCTCCACCGCGCGCTTCCCGAAGGGGGGCAGGGCCTGTCCTCGCTCCAGGAGGCCGCGCGGCTGGCGGACCCGGGTGCGTTCTCCGTTCCCGCCTCACACCGGGCGCGTGGCGGCAAGCTGGTGACGACCGCCAAACGTGCCTTCGTCAACGGGCTCGCGCCCTTCCACATTGAAATGCTGCGCCCGCAGGGGCGCTTCAACCGCGCGCTGGTGCGGGTGCTGGAGTACCTGACGGTGCACCGGGCCCTGGGCTTGCGTGATGACGTGACGTCCTGGGCCGTGGCGCAATTGGAGCCGCTGGCGGTGCCCACCCGGTGGGGAGTTGGCTCGCACCGCGGGCGCGTGGCGGGCGCGCTGGTGGGCTTCGCCAAGCGGGGCTATCTCCTCACGCTGGGCCCGGTGTTGGAAGCCGTACTGGAAGGGCAAGCCCGGTGGAACCTGGCCATGGTGGACGCCATCCGTGTGGCGGCGGGCCTGAATGCGCCGGCGGAGGCCGAAGCGCGGCGCGTGGTGGCAGAGGTCGAGGCGCTGCGGGAGCCGCAGGCCGGCCGCGCACTGCCCGGGGCACTGAAGGCGACTCACGTGCTGTGGGGCGAGGTGCTGCGGCGCCAGGCCCGTTTCAATTCCGAGTCCGTACTCGCGCTCGCCAACCTGTTGGGCACGCGGACGGCGCCTCCGCAGCCTCCGGCGCTGACGGACTATCCCGCCTGGTGTGAGTCGCGCGAACCGGCGCGCATCGCTGCGGCGCGTGAGGCTGTGTCGCGGCTGGCGGAGCGGCCCCGGCTGTCGCTCGTCACCCGTGTCCACGACACACCTGAGTCCTTCTTGCGCGAGTGCCTGGGCTCGGTGGCGTCCCAGGTGTATGCCGATTGGGAGTGGGTGCTGGTGGATGGCGCCAGCAAGGCGCCTCATGTCGCGAGTCTCCTTCGGGAGGCAGCGGCGCGGGAGCCGCGCATTCGCGTTGTCACCTCCGCATCTGGTGGAATCGCCCGGGCTACCAATGCAGGGCTCGCGGCGGTGCGTGGCGACCTGGTGGGCTTCCTGGAGCCGGATGCGACGCTGGCGCCGCACGCGCTGGCCGAGGTCGCGCTGGCATTCGCGGAGCAGCCCGAACTGGACGTCCTCTACACGGACGAGGACCAACGGGATGCGGACGGCCGCCGCACGTCGCCCTTCTTCAAGCCGGACTGGTCTCCCGACCTGATGCGCTCCGTGAACTATGTGGGCCACTTCCTCGTGGTCCGTCGCGGGATGCTCGAGCGGGTGGGGGGCCTGCGCGAGGGATTCGACGGCGCCCAGGGCCATGACCTGGTGCTGCGGCTGAGTGATGCCTCCGCACGCATCGGCCATCTCCCGGAGCCGCTGTACCACGGGCGTGCGGCGTTGACGCCTTCCCCAGGGAATGTCGAGGCCACGAAGGCGGGTGTGCGGGCGTTGATGGCGCACCTGGAGCGCAAGGGCGAGGTCGCCGAGGTGACGAGCCCGGCGCCCATGCAGTACCGGGTCCGCTATCCGGTGCGGGGCACGCCGAAGGTCTCCATCATCGTTCCCTTCAAGGACCGTCCGGACCTGCTGCGAACCCTGGTGGACAGCCTGCTGGCTCACACCCGGTATCCTCACTTCGAGGTGCTGCTCGTCTCCAACAACAGCACGCGTCCGGAGACGTTCGCGCTGCTGGAGCAGTGGGTGGACTCGCGGCTGGTGAAGCTGACGTGGGACCACCCCTTCAACTACCCCGCCATCAACAACTGGGCCGCGAAGCAGGCCACCGGGGAGCTGCTGCTCTTCCTCAACAACGACATGGAGGTGGTGGACCCTGCCTGGTTGGACGAGCTCGTGTCGCAAGCCCAGCGGCCCGAGGTGGGCGCGGTGGGGTGCAAGCTGCTCTTCCCCGAAGGCACCGTGCAGCACGCGGGCGTCGTGGTGGGGATGACGGGCTTCGCGGGGCATCCCTTCTGGCGGCTGCCAGATGGCCCCATCTCCACACCCTTTGGACACACGGAGTGGACCCGGAACTGGCTGTCCGTCACCAGTGCGTGCGTCATCCTCCGCCGCGAGGTCTTCGAGTCGCTGGGGGGCTTCGATGAGCGCTTCCAGGTGTGTGGCAGTGACGTGGAGTTGGGCCTGCGGCTGAACACGAAGGGGCTGCGCGTCGTGTGCACGGCGCAGACTCGGCTCATCCATCATGAGTCCGCCAGCCGGCGCGCGGACGCCATTCCGGAGGCGGACTATTGGTTGTCGTATGCGGCCTACCGGCCCTGGCTGGGACCCAAAGGCGACCCCTTCTACAATCCACACCTCACGCTGACCGCCACGGACTGCGGCCTTCGCCGCCACCTGGAGGACGGGGACTCGCTCGCGGTGCGCACCCTGGGGCGGGACGTGCCCAGTGCGAAGGACGTGAGGGGTGAGCAGCGCGCCCGGGCTCAGCGTCATCTGGTGGAGCACCTGGATGCCTGGGACTTCACGCCGGAGCAGGCACGGTCCGCGCGCGAGTCGGCGCCGGGGGCCCTGGTGGCGCTCCGCGCGAAGGGCAGGGTGGAGACCGCCACATGGTTCGTGCCCGCGTTCGGCCACGTCTATGCGGGCATCCACACCATTTTTCGCTTCGCGGACCTGATGCAGCGCCGCCATGGTGTGCGCAGCGACTTCGTCATCTACGACCAGCCGACTGTTCGGCCCGGGGACATCGAAGCGCGCGTGGCGAGCATCTGCCCAGGTGCGGTGGGCGCGGTGCGGGTGCTGCGCCGTCCGGAGGACGTGGCGGAGCTGCCCGCTTGTGACCTGGCGCTGGCCACGGCGTGGACCTCCGCATACCGCGTGCTGCATCACCCTCGTGCCGGCGTCCGCGGGTACTTCGTTCAGGATTACGAGCCGCTGTTCCACGCGGCGGGAACGCCTTCCGCGCTGGCCGAGCAGACGTATGGCCTGGGCTTCTACGGCATCTTCAACACGCCGGGCCTCTACCAGCACGTCGTGGACCTGCATGGAATGGACGGTGTCTGGTTCGAGCCGGCGGTGGATGGAACGCTGTTTCACGCCCGCCGGCCACCACGCCAGGGGCCTGTACGTGTGTTCTTCTATGGACGGCCTGGCAACGAGCGCAACGGCTTCGAACTGGGGCTTGCGGCCCTGGCCCGCCTCAAGCGGGAGCTGGGGCCGGCGGTCGAGGTGCTCGCCGCGGGAGCGGAGTGGGACCCGGAGGCCTATGGGGTCCGGGGGCTGGTCACCAATCTGGGGATGTTGCCCGCGGAACGGACGGCCGCGCTGTACCGCGAGTGTGATGTCGGGTTGTGTTTCATGTTCACCCGGCACCCGTCTTATCTGCCGCTGGAGATGATGGGTTGCGGTGTCACTGTCGTGACGAACGATAATCCCACCAATCGATGGCTGCTGGCGCATGGCGACAACTGCCTGCTTGCCGAGCCGACCCCGAGTGGCGTACTGGCCCGGCTTCGAGAAGCCGTTTCCGATGGCGCGCTCCGGCAGCGGCTCGGCGCGAATGCCGCGGAGCGGGTTCGTCGAACGACATGGGAGGCCGAGGTTGACCGAGTCATGACAGGCCTGCTGACGGGGGAGAGCGAGCTGCACCCTGCCAGGCAGGTGGGGTGAAGCCAGTCGCTTCGGCGGAATCGCGCGGACCCTGGGGGGCCGCGCCAGAAGGGATATCTCATGCGGGACAGCACCCAGCACCGAATCGCTCCGGAGCCTGAGCCGGACCCTTCCCACGGGCCGCGTTCGGACGAGCCGGAAAGCAGTCAGTATTGGAAGTCCACCAGCGGCTACACATACCGGGAGATGATCCGCAACCGGCAGGAGCACGGCAGCCGCGGCTATGCGCAGCAGGAGCAACTGCTCACCACGCTCATGTTGACCGAACAGCGCGCGCTGTCACGGCCACTGGACGTGCTCGAGTTTGGCTGCGGCTTCGGCCGGCACGCGGCTTATCTGTCGTCGCTGGAGGGCGTGCGCTACCACGGCTACGACTTCTCCGAGGCCATGATGGAGCCGCTGCGCAGCGCGCCGCCCGTGGGGCTCCAGCCCGTCGAGGAGCGGCTCTGGAGCGGTCCGGACGCGCTCACGGCAGTGGGGAGCCGCCAGTTCGACATCGTGTTCACCGTCTCCGTGCTCATCCACAACCCTCCGGAGCGGCTTCCGGGGTTGCTGGACACGCTGGGGAAGCTCGTGCGGCCCGGAGGGCTGCTGTGCCTGGTGGAGAACAAACTCGTCCCGGTGGGCGTCTGGGACAACGGCTGGCACGACGGCTGCTGGCTGCATCCCTATGCGGAGCTGGTACCCACGGGATGGGACCTGCACTACGGCTCCGGGTTGATGGAGACGCACGACCTCTACGTCTTCAAGCGCAATGAGGGCCAGCGGCGTCGCTACTTCCTCCTCTCGGCGGCGGAGCGCGCCCGCGAGGAGACCCGTGAAGTGACGCTGGAGTCGCTCCAGGTCCAGTCGCTACCCCGGTTGCGCGAGTGGACGCTCCAGGCGGGTGAGGCGCTGCGGGGCGCGGGGCGCACGGGAGACATGCGCGTCTCGGAGCTGAAGGAGCGGTTGGATGTCGAACTCCAGCGGTCGGCCCGGAAGCAGCGCCTGCTGGCACTTTCCGACGAGCTGGCGCAGCTGCGAAGCGAGCCGCTGGAGGCGCTTCGACCCGCGGCTTCGGCCGCGCCGACGTCGCCTGGGCACGTCGTCGTCACCGAGGGCGTGGTGGTCGACGCGCCCCTGGACACGCGCTGGGCACACCCGGAGCCCCGGCTGGCCCGGCTGGTCCACATCTTCCATCAGGAGTGGTACGGCATCCGCGCCGCCTCGGGCTACGCGCCTGGACACAAGATTGGTATCACCGCCAGCCGCCCGCTGACCGCGGCGGACCACCGGCGCATCGTGGAGACGTGCGAGGCGCTGGGGGCACGCGCTGTCGTCTTCCAGGGCTTCTCCCCCAATGCGCTTGAAGTTGTGCACATGCTCCGCCGCGTGTTTGGCGGTGCGTTGAAGCTGAGCTGTGTGTGGCATGGCTCCACGTCCCAGTTCCACTTCGACGTCGAGCTGAACAGCTTCAGCCGGCTGCTGGCGCTGAAGGCGGAGGGGGTGCTGGACGGGGTGGCCTGCGTCAAACCGCAGATGCACCAGTTGTCGCCGCACATCTACCCGGACGTGCTGCTGAACTTCCCGCCGCGCGTCGCGCCCGAGGACTGCCGCCACCGGGCCCCCGCCACACGCGCGGCCCTGGTGCCCACGCCGAACAACTGGTGGAAGAACTTCTACTCCAATGTCTCCGTGGCCGCCTCGCTGCCTCGGATCGACCGGGTCTTCGTCACCAGCGCCTTCGCGTCCTCGCCTGAGATTCCGCTGCGCGCGTCCATCGTCAACGTGGGCCCCTTGGGACGCGCCGAACTCTTCCACCTCATCCGAGAGTCGGACGTGCTGCTCAACGTCTCGCTCTCCGAATGCCAGCCGATGACGGCGTTGGAAGGCTTGGCGCACGGCGTGGCGTGTCTCACCGGGCCAATCTCGCTTGGCAAGCTGGATGAACACCCGTTCCAGAAGATGGTCCAGATCGCGGGGACCGGGGCGCTCGGTGACATCCGCTCGGCGGTGTCCCGCGTCCTCGAACTTCGCGACCGCGCTCCCGACGAGTACGCGCAGATGCTGGAGGACTACACCCGCATCCTCTGCGCCGACGCCGTCAACCGTTACCTCGAGTTCGCCCAGCCATGAGTCCTACCCGCGTCTGCCTCGTCACTGACGAGCTCTACCCCTTCACGGCAGGGGGCATTGGCCGCCTCACGCACAATCTCATCGTGGATTCGCTGCGACGGACCGAGGACGTGGAGTTCCACGTGCTGGTCCCCGCGACGGTGCCGCTCCAGCCGGCGCAGGTCGAGGTGTACTTCGGCAACCGGGTGAAGCTGCACGTCTGTCGCTACCGAGAGCCCCAGCAGGGCGCCGCGGACGCGCATGGCATCTACCCGCCGCTGTCGGCCTTCCGCGACACGCGCTGGCATGGGGAGTCGCTGGAGTTCATGCGCTACCTCAAGGCGCGTGAGCAGGAAGGGCTGCGCTTCGACGTCGTCGAGTTCATCGACTTCCACGGTTGGGCCTTCTGCAGCCTCCAGGAGAAACGCCTGGGGCTCGCCTTTGCCCAGACGACCCTTTCGGTGCGGCTGCACTCCACCAGCGGCATCCTCATGCCGCTGGAGCCCAACACACTCGAGGTGGAGAACCTCGGCCGGTATGAGATCGAGCGGAAGGCGCTGTTCGACGCGGACGTGGTGGTGGCGCACCTGCCCTGCATCGCCAGCATCAACCAGCGGTTCTACGGGTTCGACGAACAGTGGCTGCGCAAGGTCCGGGTGGAGTTTCCGCCCGTGGTCGTGGACGCGGCACCCGTGCCCGCGCCGCCGATACCCGCGACTCAGCGCAACCTCGTGTTCATCACGAAGATTCAGCCGCTCAAGCATCCCGATGTCTTTGTTCGCGCCGCCGTCCTCCTGATGCGCGGGTGGCCGGAGTACGCGGGCAAGGCCGTGCTGGCGTGCCATTCCTTTGATTCGAGCTACCTGGCCGAAATCAAGGGGCTGGTCCCCGCGGACCTGATGGACCGCTTCGTATTCATGAAGCCGGGGCCGGACCGGGACGTGCTGATGCGTTCGGGGGTGGTGGCCATCACCTCCCGCTTCGAGTCGCTCAACCTCACGGCCTACGAGAGCTCGGTCGCGGGCGGGCGGCTGGTCCTCAACGCGGAGTGCGCGGCCTTTGGCGACGACAGCCCCTTCGTGGATGGCGTCAACTGCCACAAATACGACGGCACGGTGGATGGCCTGGCGGCCACCCTGCGCAAGGCCTTGGAGGCGCCCGGGCTCGAGCCGGTGAAGTGGACCGTGAGCACGCCCTACTGGGAGACACAGGCCCCCGTCGCGGCGCCCGCTGCGTCCACCAGGACGCCGCTGGTCAGCGTCATCATCCTCAACCAGGACCGTGGGCGCTCCCTGCCGGAGGCGCTGCGCAGTGTCGCTGCCAGCACGTACCCGGAGGTGGAGGTCATCGTCGTGGATGATGCGTCGACCGGGGGCTTCGACCTTCAGGTGCTGACGCGACTGGAGCAGTCCGCGGCGACCACCCAGGACCTCCGGGTCATTCGTTCTCCGGTGCGCCGCGGCCTGTCGGGGGCTCGCAACCTGGGCCTCCGCGCCGCGCGTGGCGAGTACGTCCTGTCGCTGGATTCGGATGGCTGCCTTGCTCCGGGGTTCATCCAGTACGCGGTGGCGGCGCTGGAGGCGCAGCCCGCGTTTTCGGGGGTGGCGCCAACCTCCGGACGTTTCCATGGGGCCGAGGACCTGGCGGAGCGCAGGTTCGCGGATTTTGACGTGTACCTGGGCGACTGTCCGTCCCTGTCATTGGTGGCGGACCGCGTGTCCTCGCACGCCGCGCTGCTTCGCAAGTCTCTCTTCGAGAAGCACGGCTACGACGAGGCCTTGTTGAGCCATGAGGACTGGGGGCTCTTCGTCCGGTGGGTCCAGGGTGGGCACCGTTTCCTGGTGACGAACCAGGCCCAGGTCTTCACCCGGCGGAGCGAGCGCCCGCCCTTGACGGACGCGGAGCGGCGCCGCTTCTTCCAGCGCCTCGTGGGCATCTTCGATGGGATGCAGGGGCCACTGCATCCCTCGGTGCGTGTGTTCAGCCTGCTGGCACACTCGCGCGATGCGATGGTGGACCTGTTCAGCACCCTCCACGCACCCGCGCCCGCCTTGAATGCATTTGCGCCCGTGGATGTGGCCCAGGCGTTGTCTGCCGCGATGCGTCCGTTGCGCTATGACGTGGTGGACTGGATGAACGCCGCGGTGAAGCGGTTGCCTGGCGTGCATCCGCTCCTCAAGCAGGTGGCGGGGGCTACTGCCGTTGGGAGCGGCCCGGGTGACAGCGCGGAAGGTGGGGGGGGCTCGCCGCTGCGCTACGCACTGGTGGACCGCGTCAACGGCTTGTTCAAGCGAGCGCCCTTGGTTCACAGCGCGTTGCGCTGGACGATTTCCAAGGTCTCCTGATGTGCACGGGGCGCTACCCAGGCCGAGGCTGCGCTTCGGTTCCTGGGGGCGCCTCTTCGGTTGTGAGTAGCGCCAGCGTGGCGAAGGTGGCGATGACCGACCAGTAGATGAAGCGGAAGTCGTTGCCGATGCCAATGACGAGATAACTGAGCGCATAGCCCAGCCCGGACAGGGCCGTGCAGCAGGCTATCGGCGTCCTCCTGACGCGCCTCAGCGCCACGACGGTCAACGCGCCCAACACGAGGAGCCACGCCCAACCGCGGAAGAAGATCGACTTGCCAGCCCAGTTTTCAATGGTGCGCGCCCACTGGTTCACCAGTCCTTCTCTGGGGGAGCGAAGGTGGAATGGATTCGCATCGATGTCCTGGAGGATGGGAAATGGCATGGGACCCGCGAATGCGCCCGTTAGGTGCCGGAACGAGGCAATCCGATGCTTCATCCAGGTTGTAGGGTGCGCGCGGAGGACCCGAAACCATTCGTCCACGAACTCCTGGCGCCGGAAGACCAGTGGGTCGAACGGAATGGGGCGCGCACCTTCAGCTCCTCCGAAAAGCGGCCACACATGGGTCGGCGTGTAGCTGATTGCCAGTTCTTTCGCGGAGGTCTTCTCTGCCAGCAATGAACTCGGTAACAGCTCCGGGTGGACGGTATAGATGCCTGCGAGATCGAACAGGAATAGCTGTCCCGCCGCCCATCCCCGATTGGCATTGAGCAGATGGTTGGGCAGGGCAGGCACAAGGGCAAGGCCCCCAATCATCACGACCAGCGCCGGTATTTTCAGGGGCCAGCGCCAACCATGTGGCGCGAGTTGGGCCATGGTGGGGATTGCCAATGGAATGGCTGCGACGATTGCGTTGTGACGAAATGCCACGCCCGCCAGAAGGAGTAGCAGTGCAAGAACGGGACGGTGAACCTTGAGCGCGGCGACTGCTCCGAGCAGCGCTGCGGCCATCATCACGTCCTTCCACAAGACGACAGCGAGTGCCCATACCGTGGGAGTGAGCAGGAATGCTCCCATGATGATCAGACCCCACTTCCCTCTGGCCGGGTCGGAGGAACGGGCCAGATACGACATGGCGATGCCCAGACCAATCAGTTGCCCCACGAATGCCAACCAGGGGGAGCCCGTGAGCTTGCCGCTGAGGCCCAGGAGCCATGAACCTAGTGGTGGGTGAATGTCATTGTAGCTCCCGGTGAGTCCCTGGGTGTATTGGTCGATGGAGTCAGGGGACATCAGGCCGGGTTGGAATGCAGCATAGAGCGCTATTGCCCAAAGCAGGACTTGGATGTGAAGCACCTTGTCCCGCGACTGTGCATCATGAAGGAATGGCAGGAATCGCATTGTTCGCCTCTGGCCTTTCTCAATGAACAGGGGTCATCGCAATGCGGTGATTCTTGCGGTTGGAGACGGAGTTGGCGTCAGGCAGGTGTGTCAGGTGGGTGCTGAAGGTCGTGAGGTAGGGATTTCGCTTCGGTGACGAGCAGCGCCAGGGTGGCGAACGTGGCGATGATTGACCAGTAGATGAAGCGAAAGTCGCTGCCGATGCCAATGATGAGATAGCTGAGGGTATAGCCCAAGCCGGAAAGCGCAGTGCAGAAGGCAATTGGCTTTTGTCGGACAGACCGCAGCGCCACGACAGTCAGGCCGCAAAGCACGAGCAGCCAGGACCAGCCACGAAAGAAGAGCGAGTTCGCGGCCCGAAGCTTGATGTCATGCAGGCGTTTGTACATCCAGCCTTCGCTGGCCACGCGAAGCTGGAACGGGTTGGGGTCGATGCTGTGGTGAAAGGGATAGAAGACGGGGCCAGGGCTGGCGCCAACCAACCCGGCGAAGGAGTCCAGCCTGTGGCGCATCCAGGTGGTGGGATACTTGCGCACCATCCGGGACCATTCGTCGATAAACTCCTTACGTCTTGGCTCAAGAGAGCCGAACATGATGGGGCGTGTTCCTCCGTGCCCTGCAAACAGGTGGCCCACATGAAGCGGCGAATAGGCTCGGACGATTTCGTCGGGGGACGTATCACCGGATAGAAATGACTGAGGAACCAGCTCGGGATGTGCAGCGTAGATCCCCGAGAGGTCGAACAGGAAGAGTTGGCCCGCGGCCCAGGCGCGATTGGAGTTGAGTGTCCTGCTGACGAGCGCAGGCGAGAATGTGAGCCCCACGACCACGATGACGAATGCTAGGCACTGTTGAGGTCGGCGCCACGTCTGAGGTGAGAGTTGAACCACGGCGGGGATTGCCAGCGGCACTGCCGCAATGAGTGCATTGTGGCGGAATGCCACGCCTGCCAGGAGAAGAACGAGTGCGATCGCTGGCCGACGGTACTTGAGTGCTGCGACAGCACCCAGGAGTACCGTCGCGGTCATCACGTCCTTCCACAGGATGACGGCGAGCGCCCAGACAGTGGGCGTGAGTAGGAATGCTCCCATGATGAGGAGCCCCCAACGCCCCTTTGTGGCGTCCGACGACTTGACGAGTGCCGCCATGCACGCCCCCATCACGAGGAGCTGCATGGCGAGCACGAGCCAGGGGGAGCCGACCAGCTTTCCACTGATGCCCAGAATCCACGAGCCCAGAGGTGGATGGACATCGTTGTAGTGTCCATTGAGGCCCTGCGTGTACTGGTCGATGGAGTCGGAAGACATCAGCCCTGGCTGGAACGCGGCAAAGAGCGCCGCGGCCCAGACCAGGACGCCCATCCGAAGGGCTCGATTCCGTGAGGGCTCATCCACGAGGAGCGTGGCGGACCACTTCATGTAGATGGACTTGAGGGTGGCTTGAGTGTGCATTGCTTTGAGTGGATGCCTCACGAGGCCCTGGGAGGGCGCCGGACTCGAAGTCTGGAGAGGAGTTGGTGACGGAGCGGCCGGGAATCATCCGGGTCGTTGAGTAGTCGTTGGGCGGTGCGACGAACCAAGGTATGAACAGATTCGAATCGCTTGAGTGTGCTGTTGACCCTGTCGGCGACCTGCGTCAGGAGTGGAGCGGGGGCGGCGTTGGCCATGCGGATGCTGGCTTCTTGTCGGTGGGCGCGTCCTAGATGCATGCGGAGTGCGCGCTCCGGGTGGAGCGGCAGCGTGGGGTGCTTCTGGCACAGGTAGGCCATCAGCGCATAACGGTCGTTGACGCGCATGCTGCGAGTCATCGAGTCCGGACGCAGCCGGTAGTGGAAGAGCGGCTCCGGGATGATGGAGCCCGTGAGGCCTCGCTCCGCCAGGGAACAGAAGACGTCCCAGTCCTCGTAGGCCGTGAGCCATTCGTCGTAGCCACCAACCTCTTCCACGCGCCGCCGTTCCATCAGCGCGGTGCAGGTGGAGGCTACGTTCTCCGCAAGCAGGGCGTCGCGCTCGGTGCCCCAGGGAATCCAGCCACCCACCGGCGCGTCCGGGCTGTCGACGAAGTAGGAGACGAGGGAGGAGACGTATGCCAACCCTGGCGTGCTCTCCATCACCGCAACGGCCTTCTCCAGGAATGTGGGATGGATGAGATCATCTGGATCCAGCGGAAGGATGTACCGGCCTCGTGCGGCGCGCAGCCCGACATTCCTCGCCGAGCTGAGCCCTCCGTTCGGCTTGCGAAGGATGCGGACGTCCGCTGCATCGAGCGCGTCCAGTACGGCAATGCTATCCGGATCGGTGGAGCCATCATCCACGATGATGATTTCGTAGTCGGTGAATGTCTGTGCACGGATGGAGCGCAGCGTCTCCGGCAGGTAGCTCCCCATGTTGTAGTAGGGCACCAGAATGGACACATGGCGCGAGGTGCCGGGTGTAGCGCGGGGCGCGGCGCCAATGGGGCCAGGGTGGCGACTCGGCATGGCATCCGCCACTGTGGCCTCGAACCGGCGGACGAAGCTCGACGGCGCGCAATGCGAAGCGATGCGAGAAGGAGCTGCCTGACGAGCAGCTGCGCGGAGCGTGGACGAGGAAAGGGCCTGGCCGAGCATGGCTGCCAGATGCGCGGAGTCATCAGCCCGGAAGAGCAGACCGCTGTGGCCGTGCTCGATGAGTTCAACCATGCCTCCGGCATCGCTGCCCACCACGAGTGCTCCGGCCGCCATGGCCTCCAGGCACACGTTGGAAAAGCCCTCCCACCGGGAAGGGATACAGCACACCGTCGCGCCAGTGAGGGCCGGGCCCAGTTCGGAGTCAGCACGCCCGGGGCCAAAATGGAATCTGCTCCTCCAAGCGGGCGCGATGCGCTGTTCCAGCCAGTCCCGCATGGAGCGTCCGCAAGGGCCGGTGCGGGTGTCTTCGCCCACGAGGTGGACCTCCGCGGAGAGACCTCGGTCGAAGAGGGACTGCATGGCCTCGACGAGCAGGTGGACGCCCTTCCGGTACTCCAGGCTTCCGAAGTACAGCACTCGAGGTGGGCTGTCGCCTGCAGCCGGCGCGGTGGCGGAGCGCGGGGGGGGCTGGAAGGGAGGCGGAAGCACGAGACCGGTGTCCTTCATGCCCAGCCGAATCCGTGCACGTTCCAGGGCGGCCGCGGAGGGAGCGAGCACGAGGTCTGCTTCACGGATGGCGCTGTCCTCCATGTGCTCCCCCTGTGCGGCGTCCATGTCCAGCGCGGCAATTCGGTTGAGCCACAGCCGGTCGTGGCTGGAGTCGTGCAAACGCACCGCGAGGACCGCGGTGCGGAAGTGTCCCAGCGTCCGCCGGGCGCGCATCGCGAAGTAGCCCTCGCCTTCGGTGTCAGGAAATTCGATGACGTCGAAGGGATGGCGCGTGTGGAGCTCCAGGACGCTCCGGTACGCCGACCACGCGTGGCGAAGGGCTTCGTGTGGGAACGCGCCTCGGAGGTCCGTCTCGCGCTCATCGACGGCGTGGACGCGGACATTGGAGAGGAGTGCCTTGGCCTGCTGCTTGGCCGCGTGGGCCTTCGTGAGGACGTGCACCTCGTGGCCTTCGGAGACGAGGGCTCGGCTCATCTGGGCGACGTAGGTCCCGAATCCATTTCCAGCGAAGGCGGTGAGTTCTTTGTAGACGAGACAGATTCGCAAGGACCTGACCTTGGGAAGGGACAGCGCCGAATGGACGGGGCATACACCCGAACGGCGGCCCGCCTCAACGGTGCCTCGGCCTCAACGGTGCAACGCTCGCCCTTCGTTGTCAGCGCTTTCGTCTCGGAGGCCGCTTCGGTGTCCCCGCTGGAGCAGGTTCGTGGCGCTCGGCAGTGACATGGCCCGTGGCTTCGAGCTTCGCCAGCCTACGCTCCAACTCCTTGCGCCATGCGGCCTGGGCACGGGCCTGCTCACGCTGCACGTCGTGCAGCGTGGCCAGCGCGTCGAGGATGGACTCGTTGAACTCCACCTGCTTGCGCAGCACTTCGTTGATGAAGAGCTGGAAGGTGAGGCGGAAGGCGCGCTTGGCCAGGACGAGCGCCGTGCCTGTGAGGCCTCCCCGGTGGGAGGTCGCCGGTTCCGCGTAGCGGCTGTCCATCTTCCCACGCGCCTCCTGGAGCAGCGCGGGCCAGGGCGCGGGCGTGGGTGGACGGGCCGCCGCCTCTAGCGTCTGGCGAAGCGCCTCCTGGGCTTCATCGGAGGGCGTGGGCAGTTGCTGCGTTTCGCGCGCCACGGCCTCGGCCGTGGGGGTGCGCGTGATGAGGTCTTCAGGTCGCACGTGGGAGGACTCCCGTTGAAGCCAGCGTCGTGAGCAGTGCCTGCAATGCCGTCTCGACGTGAGCCGGCTCCTCCACCACCAACCTGCCACCCAAATGCTCCCGAATGGATGCGAGCAGGGCCGGCTGGCTGGCAGGTGCACAGATGCCCCAGGCTCGCGCCGAGACATGGGGCAGCAGTGTCTGCGCAGATACCGTGTCCGCGCTCAGCAGCACCACGGGCGCGCTCGAAGCCCGCACCGCCGTCTCCAGCGCGGAGGACCCCGGTAGGGCCGTCCTGGGGTTTGAGTCCACCGGTTGGTCCGGCGTGAAGTGCGTCACCGCGACACCGTCGTCGCTGATGGGCTCCGGCGACAGGGACGCGTCCTCACCCCACGGGCGCAGGGCAAGCACCCGGGCACCTGGCAGGCGCTCCGCCAACCGGCAGGCTAGGCGCGAGGCTGGCTCCTCGGGCCGCACGGTGAAGCCAGGGCAGACGAGCTCCACGGTGGCCGCAGTCGTCGTGGCCGCCGGGCGCCGCGGCGCCGTACCGGAGCAGATGCCTTCGAAGGCGACGCGGACCTGTTCGGCTACGGCCTCCTGCGACAGCTCGGCGATGCGTTCACGTTGCGCGGTGATGACCTGCGCGCGCAGCCCGGCGTTGCGGTCCAGCACGGCGAGCAGCTTCGCGACCTCGCGAGGCTCGTCCGAGCGCGTGGCGAGCCCCGCGCCGCCCATCGTCTCCGGCACGGCGGCGGCGCCGTAGGCCACCACGGGAACGCCCCGGTACATGGCTTCCAGCAGCGGCACGCCGAAGCCCTCGTGGCGGCTCATGGAGAGGTATGCGGACGCCGTGGCGAAGCAGGCGGAGAGCTGCGCGGCGCTGACGCGTCCCAGGAAGCGGACCTGCTCGGCGCCCAGCACGTCCTTCAACCCGTGCAGATAGGCGCCGTAGGCCCCATCCCGGTGCAGGTAGCCCGCGACGACGAGCCGGCTGCGGGGCTGGTAGAGCCGCTGGTACGCGGTGAAGACGCGCAGCACGTCATCCACCTTCTTGCTGGGCACCGCGCGGCCCACGAAGAGGATGTTGGACATGCCGTCGTCCAGCTCGGCCTGGAGCGCCGGGTCCGGCGCCGTGTCGAACGCCGCCCAGTCGATGGCGAAGGGCAGCACCGCGACGTTCGGGTAGCCCGCGGCCACCAGCTCCTCGGCGCTGAAGCGCGAGTAGGCGAAGGCCGCTTCGACGTGGGGTCGCAGCGCCAGCAGTTCATCCCGGGCGGCGTCACACGCGGCGGCCACTTTCCGCTCGAAGCCCTCGAACAGCCTCGCGGGCGTCACGTTGTGGTAGACGAGCACCTTGCGGCCTGGGCTCTTCGCGATGCGTGGCACCAGCCGCGATTCGAAGCTGTGATGCACCAGCAGGACGGCGTCGCGGTCCGCTTCCCGCGCGTAGTCGCGCATCGGGCGGACCTGGTCCTTGCAGGCGTCGTCCCAGGCGTCGGCGTAGATTTCGGAGGCGTGGCCCCAGCGGCGCAGCAGGCCCTGGAGATAGCGCACCTGATTGCCCACGGCGTCGCCCCAGGCGAGCCGAGGGAGCACCTGGTGGATGGCGGGAAGCCCGGTCCGGAGGGGAGGGGGGCGCGGTATGCTCACGACCGGCTCCCTTACCCCCGTGCAGGGCCGCCCACAAGCCTGGCTTCCCTCGTGCCTTGACGGTTGTGGACCCCTTCGATACGCAGGCGCTCGCTCCGAGCGCATGAGGTCCACGGGACAATGAACGTACTGGTGACAGGTGGCTGTGGCTTCATCGGGTCCAACCTCGTGAAGTATCTGCGCCGTGAGCGGCCTGCCTGGACGGTGGTCAACCTCGACAAGCTCACGTACGCCGGTAACCTCGAGAGCCTGTCCGAGCTGGAGGGCGACCCCCAGCACGTCTTCATCCGGGGCGACATCGGCAATCGCGAGCTGGTGGAGCACCTGATGTCCGTGCACGCCATCGACGCGGTGATGCACCTGGCGGCGGAGAGCCACGTCGACCGTTCCATCCTCGGGCCGGAGGTGTTCGTCACCACCAACGTGCTGGGCACCCAGCAGCTCCTGGAGGCCAGCCGCGCCCGCGGCGTGAAGCGCTTCCTCATGGTGTCCACCGACGAGGTCTACGGCTCGCTGGGGCCCACGGGCGCCTTCACCGAGTCCTCGCCGTTGCAGCCCTCCAGCCCGTACTCGGCCAGCAAGACGAGCTCCGACCTGGTGGCGCTCGCGTATCACCACACGTTCAACCTGGACGTCGTCGTCACGCGCTGCTCGAACAACTACGGCCGCTACCAGTTCCCGGAGAAGTTGATTCCGTTGATGGTGGTGAACGCGCTGCACGACAAGCCGCTGCCGGTGTACGGCGACGGCGGCAATGTGCGCGACTGGCTCCACGTGGAGGACCACTGCCATGCGCTGCTATTGGCGCTGGAGAAGGGCCGGGCCGGCGAGGTCTACAACATCGGCGGCGGGGCGGAGCGGCGGAACATCGACATCGTGAAGGCGATTCTGGGCCTCGTGGGCAAGCCGGAGTCGCTCATCCAGTACGTGAAGGACCGGCCGGGACATGACCGGCGCTACGCCATCGACCCGTCGAAGATTCGCGCGGAGCTGGGCTGGACGCCCGCGCACACCTTCGAGCAAGGCCTGGCGGAGACGGTGCGCTGGTTCGTGGACCACCCTGCGTGGTGGCAGCGCGTCACGAGTGGCGCCTATCGCCAGTACTTCGAAACGCAGTACCGCACGCGCCTGCAGGGGAGGGCCTGAGCCATGCGCTTCCTCGTCACGGGTTCCAACGGGTTGGTGGGCAGCCGCGTGTGTTCCTTGCTCCACCAGGGCGGGCACCAGGTGGTGGGCCTGGGCCGCGGTGCCCGGCGCACGGGCGGAGCGTATGGCTACGCGAGCGTGGACCTCACGCGCGAGGCGGACGTCGCCGCCGCCGTGGAGACCGCCGCGCCCGAGGTGGTCATCCACTGCGCCTCCATGACGGAGGTGGATGCCTGCGAGAAGGACCCGGAGGCCGCGTACGCGGGGAATGTCACCGCGGCCGCCGCCGTGGCGCGGAGTGCTCGCAAGGTCGGTGCGCACCTGGTGCACGTGTCCACGGACTACGTCTTCGACGGCGAGGCCGGGCCCTATTCCGAGGACGCGATTCCGAATCCTCGCGGCGTGTACTCAGTGACGAAGCACATGGGGGAGCAGGCCGCGCGCGTGCTCGCGCCCGGCTGCGCCATTGCTCGCACCGCCGTGGTGTATGGCTGGCCTCCGGTGGAGGGCCGGCTCAACTTCGGTGCCTGGCTGGTGACGGCGCTGGAGAAGGGGCAGCAGGTGCGCCTCTTCGAGGACCAGATTGTGTCGCCCAGTTTCGCGGACAATGTGGCCGCCATGCTGGTGGAGCTGGGGACGCGGCGGCTGGGTGGAGTGTGGAACACTTGCGGCGGAACGGTCATCGACCGGGTGGGCTTTGGCCGCGCGCTGTGCGAGGTATTCGGGTTCGATGCGAGGCTCATCGTCCCCACCCGCATGGCGGAGCTGAAGCTCGCCAGCCCCCGCCCGCTCAAGAGTGGTCTGCGCACCGACAAGGTCCGGGCCGAACTTTCCGTTCCTCCCTTGGCGCTCGCGGAGTCCTTGTCGCGCTTCCATGCGACCTGGCTCGCGGCTCGGGGACACTGAAGTGCCGAGGTGGACATGAAGGGCATCATCCTCGCCGGTGGTTCGGGGACGCGGCTGTACCCACTGACGCGCGTGGTCAGCAAACAACTGCTGCCCGTGCATGACAAGCCGATGATCTACTACCCGCTGAGCACGCTGATGCTCGCGGGCATCCGGGACGTGCTGGTCATCTCCACGCCGCAGGACCTGCCGCGCTTCCAGGAACTGCTGGGCAGTGGCGACCAGTGGGGCATGCGCTTCAGCTATGCGGAGCAGCCCAGGCCGGAGGGACTGGCCCAGGCCTTCGTCATCGGCCGGGACTTCGTGGGCGCTGACAGCGTGTCGCTGGTGCTGGGCGACAACATCTTCTACGGCCACGGCCTGAGCGAACTGGTGAAGCGCGCGGCGTCGCGTACCTCGGGCGCGACGGTGTTCGGGTACTACGTGAAGGACCCAGAGCGTTACGGCGTGGTGGAGCTGGACGCGAAGAACCGCGCGGTGAGCCTGGAGGAGAAGCCGCTGAAGCCGAAGTCCAACTACGCCGTCACCGGGCTGTACTTCTACGACAACCAGGTGCTGGACATCGCCGCGGGCCTCAAGCCGAGCAAGCGGGGCGAGCTGGAGATTACCGACGTCAACGCGGAGTACCTGCGGCGCGGCCAGCTCGACGTGGAGCTCATGGGGCGCGGCTACGCGTGGCTGGACACCGGCACGCACGAGTCGCTGATGCAGGCGTCGAACTTCATCGAAATCATCGAACGCCGCCAGGGCCTCAAGGTGTCGTGCCCGGAGGAGATTGCGTTCCGCATGGGGTACATCGGCGCGCAGCAACTGCTGACGCTGGCCGAGCCCATGCTCAAGAACGACTACGGCCAGTACCTGCGGGCGCTGGCGGAGAACCGGGGGGCCGTTTCGTGAAGGTGACGCCGCTGGAGATTCCGGAGGTGCTGCTGCTGGAGCCCAAGGTATTCGGCGATGACCGCGGCTTCTTCATGGAGATGTTCCATGCGGCGAGGTACGCGGCCGTGGGCATCCCCGGGCCCTTCGTGCAGGACAACTACTCGCGCTCGGCGAAGGGGACGCTGCGGGGCCTGCACTTCCAGGAGCCGCAGGCCCAGGGGAAGCTGGTGCAGGTGTTGGCGGGCGCCGTGTACGACGTCGCGGTGGACGTGCGGCGCGGCTCGCGCACCTTCGGCCAGTGGGTGGCGGCGGAGCTGTCCTCGGACAACCGCCGTCAGCTCTGGATTCCGCCGGGTTTCGCCCACGGCTTCTGCGTGGTGAGTGACTCCGCGGACTTCCACTACAAGTGCACCGCGCTCTACGCGCCGGAGACGGAGCGGAGCGTCGTGTGGAATGACCCGGACCTGGCGATTCCCTGGCCGGTGAGCGAGCCGCTGTTGTCGCCCAAGGATGCCCAGGCCCCGAGACTCCGCGACGCGCCCTTGCTTCCGGAGTACGTGGGCTGAATCGTGCCTGGGCATCCGGCTTCCAGCAACGCTGAGGCAGGAGGAGATTCTCCAAGGGGCTCGCGGCTGGCCTCGATTGCGGTGGCCAGCGCGCTGTTCATGGAGTTCGTGGACTCCACCGCGCTGTCGACCGCGCTGCCCCGGTTGTCGCTGGCGTTCGGCACCGACCCCATCCACCTGAAGCTGGCGCTGACGTCGTACATCCTGGCGTTGGCGGTGCTCACGCCCGCGAGCGGCTGGGTGGCGGACCGGTTCGGGCCCCGTCGCGTCTTCATGTTCGCGATGAGCGTGTTCCTGCTGGGCTCGGTGCTCTGCGGCTTCTCACAGTCGCTGACCCAGTTGGTCCTCTTCCGCACCCTCCAGGGGCTGGGCGGCGCGTTGATGACG
The DNA here is from genome assembly GCF_006547355.1 of Myxococcus sp. AB036A. Lineage (NCBI taxonomy): Bacteria > Pseudomonadati > Myxococcota > Myxococcia > Myxococcales > Myxococcaceae > Myxococcus > Myxococcus sp. AB036A. The sequence goes on from NZ_VHLC01000014.1 coordinate 43,323, forward strand.
CCCGTGGGGCGCATCATCGTGGTGAGCTCGGCGCCGCGAGAGCGCCTGGTGGCCGCCTTGAGCTGGTTCACCATGCCCGCGCTCGTGGGCCCGCTGGTGGGGCCTCCGCTGGCGGGCCTCATCCTGGGCGTCGCGGACTGGCCGTGGATTTTCTTCATCAACGTGCCCGTGGGCATCCTGGGCATGCTCGCGGTGGCGCGCTTCGTTCCGCCGCTGCACCAGCCAGACCCGGGCCCCTTCGACACGCGGGGCTTCGTGCTCGTGGCCGTCGCCATCACCACGCTGATTGGCGCGGCGGAGACGGTGGGCATCGGGCTGATGCCGCTGCCGTTGCAACTGGGGCTCGCGGCCGTCGCGTTCTCGTCGCTGGGGGCCTACGTGTGGCACGCGCTGCGCGTGGAGCGGCCCGTGTTGAATCTCCGGTTGCTGCGCATCGACACCTTCCGGGCCAGCATGATTGGTGGAACCCTGACGCGCATGGGCCTGGGGGCGTCGCCCTTCCTCCTGCCGCTGCTGTTTCAGGTCGGCTTGGGCTGGACGCCCGTCGAGGCAGGGCTGGTGACCATCGGCGGCGGCGTGGGCGCGCTCGCCTGCAAGTCGGTGGCGCCCTACATCATCCGGCGGTTCGGCTTCCGGCAAACGCTCATCTGCGCCAACCTGGCGTCCGCCGTCCTGACCGCGATGCCGGCCTTCTTCCGGAACAGCACGCCGATTCCGCTCATCGTTGGCTTGCTCATGGTCAGCGGATTCATGCGCTCGATGCAGTTCACCGCGATCAACACCGTGGCGTATGCGGACATCCCCCCGGACACGGTGAGCAACGCGTCCACGCTGTCCGTGGTGACGATGCAGATGGCGCTGGGGTTGGGCATCAGCTTCGGCGGGTTGATGCTGCACCTGGCGCGCGGCGCTGGCGAGGCGCCGTTGACGCCGGACCGCTTCGTGCTGCCGTTCATCGCGGTGGGCATCATGTCGTCGCTGGCCGGACCGCTCTATCGCCGGTTATCGCCCAATGCCGGGGCGCACATCGGGGGCCGCAGGGTGGGGTGAGCCGAGCGGCTCATGTGCCCGAGCGAAGCCACTCCGCGAGTCTTGCGCGCTTCTTCCCGCGAAGGTTCGTCATCAACGCGCTGTCGCTGATGTTCCACGCTGCGCCGAGGCGCCTGGCCGTGCGCGCCACCCAATCAGGAAGTTGCATCAACTCGCATGCGCCAAGTCCCTGGATGTCCTTGTGCAGCTTTTCGTTGTCGAAGTGGGTGTCGCTCCAGGCGTTTCTATCGAGGCCATCCATTCGGGATGTCTGCCAGACACTGAACCAGCGAGGGGCGCGGCTATCCACGTTGATGTTGCAATGATGGACGAGGGAGTTCGCCGCATGGGTGTCCCCAGCCAGAAAGTAGGTTCTGAACCAGATGGCATCCAGCTCACCGAAGCCCAGGTGCCGCGCCAGGTCGAGCGCGGGCGAGCGCGCGCGACGCCCCTGGAGCAGGGCCTCCATTCGCGCGAACAGGTCGTCCATCACGGGGGTGGAGCGCGCGTGCTTGCGCAAATCCTCCAGGCGGTCCAACTCCCAGCCCTGGCTCTGCACGGCCCGCTCCACATGGGGAATGAGCGCATCGACCGAGGCGTCCGATGCATCCACCGTCAGCACGGCCAGCATGTCCAGCGACACCTGCTCACAGGCCACGACAGCGGTCTGGATGGCCTGGAGCAAGGACGGGGTGTTCGCCAGCGCCTGGAACTTTGCTTTGCGCTGCTTCGAGCCCCACGCATACGTCGTCTCCAGGTCGAGCAGGCCCTGGAGTGCTGCCTTCCAGGTTGCTCGGAGCTCGTCGTCGGAGGCTTCTTGGGGGACCGCTTCGCGTAGGAAGTAGGCGTAAGGCCGGGAGTCGGCTTCGAGCCGACCCAGGAGCGCGCGGATGACAGGGGCAGGGAGCTGCTGGCAGTTTCGCCCGAATGACCAGAGGGACGCGGGCTGCCCGTGAATGAGACTCAACGCGGCGTGTGACGCAAGGTCGGGGTCGACACCCGCTGGCAGCGCCTTGAGCGTCTTGGTGAACTGCTCCCAGTTCTGGCGGACTGGCGCGCGGAGAATGGATTCCACTTCCGCCACGGAGGGACGCTGAGGCATGCCCCGGGCTCTACCAGAAACGCTCCGGGCTCACCCGTGACGAAGCTCAATCAGCTGGTTGTGCATTGCCACGGCCGGGAATATGTTGAACCATATGGTTTAGCAATGGCGCCCACCCTCGGGTTGAAAGGAAGAGCCATGTCCTCAGCACAGAGCGTCCAGGTTCGCGTCACACGGCGTTTCAACGCGTCGCCTGAACGGGTGTTCGACGCGTGGCTCGAGCCGGAGATGGTCGGCCAGTGGATGACCGGGCCGACGGTCCGGGACGAGGAGGTGCTGCGGCTCGCCATCGACCCGCGAGTGGGCGGCAAGTTCTCCTTCTTCGTGCGGCGGGCCGGAGAAGAAATCGACCACGTGGGCACGTACCTGGAGATCGACCGTCCGCGCCGGCTCGTCTTCACCTGGCACATCGACAAGGAGGGGGACGAGCTCAGCCGGGTGACGGTGGAGATCTCCCCTCGCGACACCGGCTGTGAGCTGACGCTCACCCACGAGATGGACGCGAAGTGGGCCGACTACGCGAGCCGGACGGAGCAGGGCTGGGCCACCATGATTGACGTGCTCGTCCGCGTGCTGGCGCAGGGCTGACACTCCGGTCATCCGTCGCGCCTTGATTTGAAGGTTAATCTCGTTATGCAGCTAGAGTCGCCTCTCCCGTCCGGGTTGCACCGTGACAACCAGAGAGGTGGCCATGAAGCGCATGACGACATGGAAGCGGACGTTCCTGCTGCACGCCACGTGGGCGCTCCTGGGGGGCACCCCGGCGGCGGCCGTGACGCCGTCGAACGTGACGAAGGTCTCCCGGGTGACGGGCGCGACGCCCGCCGGTGAGCTGCTGCCGAACCCGAACCAGACGCACACGAACCACGACGTCCATGGGACGGACCTGGGCATCGTCTGGGACAAGGGCGGTGGCGAGGTGTTCGTCCTGTTCGGGGACACCTTCGGCGCGGGCTGGTGTGGCAATGGCGGCTGTGGGGGCGGCTGGCGCAGCAACGTCCTGGCGCGTTCGTCCGATACGAACCTGGCCGACGGCTTGTCCTTCTCCTCCATGATTCAGGACGGGCCTCGGCATGCGAAGGAGATCCTCGCGTCCCGGAAGGTCAACTTCGACGAAATCACCGTCATCCCCACCGCGGGCGTCACCATCGGCTCGCGGCACTACATCCACTACATGTCCATCCACCACTGGGGGGACCCGGGCATGTGGTTCACGAACCATGCGGGCATCGCGTACTCGGATGACCAGGGGCAGAACTGGGTGAAGCACCCGACGGCGCGTTGGCAGAACACGTCGGCCTGGACGAACAACTTCCAGATGGCGGCCTTCGTCAGGAACGGCGGGTTCGTCTACATGTACGCGACGCCGAACGGCCGGTTCGGGAACGTCCACCTGGCCCGCGTGCCGGAGACGGCGCTGCTGGACATCAACGCCTTCCGCTACTGGGATGGAAACGGATGGAGCGTGTCGCAAGCGGCGGCGCGGCCCGTCGCCATTGGCATCGCGGGTGAGTTGTCCGTCTCGTACCACGCGCCGCTCGGGCGCTTCCTGATGACGTACCTGAACGAGCACCGGCAGGCGGTGGTGATGCGTGACGCCGCCACGCCCACGGGGCCCTGGAGCGGAGAGAAGGTGCTCGCCAGTGGAGCCGTGTACCCGGGGCTCTACAACGCGTTCATCCACCCCTGGGGCAACACCGGAAACTCGCTGTACTTCGTCATGTCCCAGTGGACGCCGTACAACACCTTCCTCATGCGGGCCACGCTGGCCCACGACGCGCACAGCGACAACCTGCTCTCCGAGCCTGGCTTCGAGACACAGGCGGCCACGCCGGTGATGGCGCCCTGGTATCTGCAAGGCTCGGGCGGCGTGGACCGGGCGCTCGGCAACGCGCGCAGTGGGCAGGACAACGGCTTCGTGTACGCGAGCAGCGGTTGGAATGCGCTCAAGCAGCGCGTCGTCGTCCAGCCCTACACGGACTACACCCTGCGCGGCTGGGTCCGCAGCTCCGCCAACAACACCGCGGGCTACTTCGGGGCTCGCGGGCCGGGCAATGGCCCCATCCTGGGCGAGGTGCCCTTCGGTGCGCTGGGGGCCTACACGGAGCAGGTGGTCCACTTCAACTCCGGGCCGAACGCGCTCATCGAGGTGTATGGCGGCCTCTGGGCCGACAACGTTGATACCTGGCTGCAGCTCGATGACGTCAGCCTGACGCGTGGGAGCAATCTCATCCACCAGGCGGGCTTCGAGCAGCAGTCCTCCAACAACGCCACGTCGCCCTGGTACACCGAAGGCAGGGCGGGCATCGACCGGGGACTCGGCTATGCGCGCACGGGCGCCAACAACGCCTGGGCGCGGAACGACACGGGGTGGAATGCCGTGAAGCAGGAGGTCGCGGTGACGCCGAACACCCAGTACACGTTGACGGGCTGGGTGAAGACGTCCACGAACCACGCGGATGGCTACTTCGGCGCGCGGCTGCTCCGGGGCGGGCCCATCCTCAACGAGGTGCGCTTCGCCCAGCCGCTGGGCAACTACACGCAGTTGTCGGTGTCGTTCAACTCCGGCGCCCAGCACAGCGTGGAGGTGTTCGCGGGGATGTGGGCGAACAACGGCGACACCTGGATTCAGGTGGACGACCTGACGCTGACGCGGAACTGAGGCCCCTTACCGCGAAGGCGGGGAAACGGCCCCTGTGAAGGGGGGGCCTGGTGGTATTTCCTCGACTTCGCGGACGTGGCGGGCGGCATAGCCCCGCACCGCCGCGATGAGCGTCAAGAGGCCGGCGGCGATGAAGCACAGCGCGATGCCCCGGCTGCGCGCATCGAGCTGTTCCAGCGGCCCGAAGAGGGCGGGGATGGCAAAGGAGACGCCGTCCAGGTGGTCCGCCATGACGCCCGCCGCGAGGTACGCCAGCGGCTGGACGGACCAGGCAATCATCCCGCGCATGGCGAAGACGCGTCCCCGGAGTGCGGCGGGGACCTGCCCCTGCCAGATGGCCTGGCTGCTTGCATCCATGATGGGGATGCAGAATCCGGCCATGAAGGTGCAATACCCGAGCATCCTCAGGGTGGGGAACAGCCCCGCGAGCACCACGACCGTCCCCAGGCCCAGCCCGACTCCGAGCACCCCATGGATGCGGTTCTTCGGCCCGCCCCACGCGGTCATCACGACGCTCCCCAACAGGAGCCCCAGGCCCCCCGTGGACAGGAGTCCCCCGAGGACGGCGGGGTTGGCGATGTCCAGCACCAGCGGCGGAAGCAGCACCTGCATGGCGGAGAGCGAGCAGTTGGTGGTGACGGAGAACGCGAGCAGACCGAGCAGACCCCGGCGTTCCTTGAGGTAGTTCCACCCTTCGAGGGCTTGTTGCAGCGCGGAGGTGCTCGCATCCGAGGAGGCCCCGCTCCCAGTGGGCAGGCTCCGAACGAGCGACAGCGTGGTGATGGCGGCCAAGCAGCTGATGAAGTCGATCAAGACCACCGTGCCCAGGCTGGTGGCGCTCATCAGGAACCCCGCCAAGGGAGGGGCGATCAGGGGCACGGCGGCATCGCTCGCCTGGACCAGTCCGTTGGCGCGGCCCAGGTGCTTCGCGGGGACGAGTGCTGGCGTCAGGGCGGTGTACGACGTCCGCTGGAGCGCACCGCTCACCGACGCAATGGCGGTGCCCACGTAGACGTGCCAGGGCGCGAGCTGACCAAACGAGATCAGAATGGCATAGACGAGGGTGACCAACCCCGCGCCGCAATCTCCCAGACGCATCGCGTTCCGGAGATCCCAGCGATCCACCAGCACCCCCACGATGGGGGCCACGAGCACCCCGGGCAGGATGGTCAGCACGGAGATCAGCGCGAAATCCGTGACCGAGCTGGTGAGGCCATACACCCAGAGCCCCAGGGCGAAGCTGGTCAGGGCGCTGCCGAGCTTCGACACCGTCTGGCTGCCCCAGATGATGGCGAAGCGCAGCACGCCGTTCCCTGGCTCGCTCATCGCTGCTCAGACGCGGGGGACCTGCGGTGCAGAGAGGAATAGGCCTCTTGCAGTTTCATCCCCAGGGCAATGCGTGCCGCCACGGGACCGACGCGAACCGCTGACGGGATGTCCCACCACCAGAGGTTGAACGCGATGGAGGGGGAAACGGTGTGGACGCGATGCCACCAGTTCACCGGCAGGAAGAGCAGTTCGCCCGGTTCGAGGATGAAGTCGTAATCCGGCCGGAGCCCGCTCGCGGTCATCTTCCTGGCCGCTCCCGCCTCGAGGTCCACTCCGCTCAGGTCCGCAGCCCAGTCGAGCGGTGCCGGTTGGAGGCGCCGGGCCTGGTGGGGCGCATAGAGTTGCCAGCGCTTCTGGCCGGAGAGCTGGGCGTAGAGGTTGTGGGCGCGATCCCTGTGAAGCTGGGCGAAGGTGCCGCGCGGGGCGATCCAGACAGAGGATTCGGTGAGGCGGTTCAACCAGCGGGGGGCATAGTCCGGGAAGCGGACGTCCTCCCGCAGGGAGGGGACGGCCCGAAGCAGCGACGGACCCACCAGATGGTTGATGTCCTCCGGCCGCTTCCCCAGCATCTGGTCCGAGAGTTCATCCAGGTCGCTTTCGAGCGGAAGCGACGAGGAGGCCCCCACCTCGTCCAGATAGGTGGACAGCTTCATCCTCCGTGCGCCGCCCAGGGGCTCCGAAGTGCCTGGCAGGGCGCCCCGCGTGTAGAGCGCCGACCTGACGGTGATCTCGACGCCTCCGTGCATGGCGCGGAACCACTCGAACGTCCACTTCGAGAAGGCGGGCCATTCCTGGACGGCGCCGGTGAAGATGACCGGTTGTCCCGCCTTCTCCCACGACGCAATGAAGTGCTCGCGGGAGACGAGCGGAACCCGGGGGATGGCCTGAGGCATCATGGCGTGCTCCTCCATCCTCCGGGTTACTGTACGGTCACCGCCGTCTCGTGGCCGCGCCGTTTCAGGTCCAGGATCAGCAAGTCGAGCGACATGTTCTCGTCGTTCGTCGAGAAGATCTTGTTCTCGTTGAGGTACTGCGACATCTCGTTGATGAAGGTCTCGATGTACTCGACCTTCCGCGGGTAGTCGTCCTCGTCCGCGTAGCCCAGCAACGAGTCGAACGAGCTGGACCGCTCGTAGCGCTTGCGGAAGGGGGACTTGGAGTAGTCGCGCGAGGTGATTTCGAGCGGGGTGAAGAGGCGCAGCTCGAGCCTTCCTCGGACCGTGAAGAAGGGGCGGACCTTCTTCTCCAGCACGTTCTTTCGCAGGAAGTCCACGGTCATCTTGAGCTGATCCACTGTCTCACCGGGATAGTTGTGGAACAGCATCAGCTTGTTCACGATCCCCTTCTGGCTGCTGATGTCGAGGATGTTTTGCACCTGCCGGATGGAGACCCCCTTGATCATCTTCTTGAGGACTTCCTGCGAGGCGGACTCCAGGCCCCATTCGATGACGCGGATGCCGGCCTTGTGCCAGAGCTCGAGGATCTTCTCGTCGGTGAACTGGGGCTCGAAGCGGGCATAGGTGAGGATGTTCACGTCGAGGCCGCGCCGGATCAGCTCCTCGGCGATGGCCGTGCCCTCCTTCACCTCCAGCATGTCATCCACGAAGTGGAAGAAACGCGTGTTGTAGCGCTTCGCCAGGAGCTCGATGTTGTCCACCGTCTTCACGGCGTCGTTGCTGTAGTAGCCGGAGTACGTCTTGTAGTGGTTGCAGAACGTGCACTTGGCGAAAGCGCAGCCGCGCGAGGTGGACAAGGGCAACGTCGGCAGCAAGAACTTGTCGAGGTCGTAGCCATCGAAGTCCGGCCGGAAGATCGAAAGCTGGATGTCGTGGCGCGGCTCGTTGACCTGGATGTTCCCTTCCGCATCCCGGAAGACGACGCCGTCGAGCTGCTCCACGGGCTTGCCGCGCAGGAACTCCAGGAAGGTGGTCTCCGCTTCCTTGAGGAAGGCGTAGTCGATGCAGTCGTTGTTCTTGAGGTACTCTTCCTTGAAGGTGGAGGCGTCCGGTCCCCCGACGGCGATCTTCCCCTGGATGAGCGGCTTGAGGCGCCGAGCGAACCAGAGCGTGGCCTTGCGCTGAATCTGGATGACGGAGAAGCCCACCACGCGCGGGTTGAGGGCCGCCACCTCCCGGACCTTCTGGTGCAGGAAGTTCGTCACCGGGTTGTCGATTTCTCCGCCGGCCTCGTCATAGGTCAGCGCCAGGTCGATGACGATGTGCAGCATCCCGGTCAGCACGAAGATGAGCGAGGCGAGGCTGCTCTCCTGCTCGTCGCAGAAGACCTCTTCGTACTTGCGGGCCTGGAGCTTCTGCTTCACCTGTTCGACCCTGGCGAAGCCAATCTGGTTGTCGATGTAGTGCAGGTAGACGAGCGCGTTGCGGATGCGATCGAAGTCCGCCGGGACGTCGATGTGCGCCTTGGCGAGTTCAGGGAGGAACCGGTAGGCCAGATCCTTCAGCATCTCCTCCGTGAGGAGGAAATCCCGGAGCAGCACGTTGACGTCCTGCTGCTTCACCTTGAAGAAGTTCTTCCTCAGGGCCGCCGTCAACGTGGGCACCGCCAGATGCGGATAGTCCATGTTGTGGTTTGGCATCTTGAGGAGGACCGCGTCGGTGCGGCGCTCGCGGGCGGCCGGCGTGTCGGCGTTGTCCTTCCCAGGCTGGGCGGCGTTGTCGTCGGCCATGGACGGATTGCTTGCCATCGGTGTACCCCAGTGTGATTGGTTCAGCTCTTGCGACCCTTGTCGGTCGCGAGCTCCAGCGAGTTGCGCTCCAGGATCCACCTGTTGTCCACGAAGACGGGGGACTGGCACTCGTAGGTGTCGGCGATCGAATCCAGATCAAACTCCAGCACCACGCTGTTGCTGCTGTGCCGCCACTCGTTGTACTGGCCCAGCGAGGCATACCGCTCGAGGAAGGCCTGGTCGAACGCGGCGATTCGGGCCTCCACCGCGGCCTCCACCCCATAGCCTCTGCGCAGCTTCGCGATATCGGCTTCGACGGACTGCTCCTGGTTCATGATCCGCGCGAGGTGCCACAGCTCCTTCAGCGCGTAGAAGTGCTTCACGAAGCCGCCCCGGCTCAGGTTCACCGAGTCGTTCAACTGCGGCCAGCGGGACCAGAGTTCGGCGAGGGCGTTCGCCAGTTGCGCCGAGTCGTCGCCACCGGCCGTGAAGGGGACTTCGATCACCGGGAAGCGAGACAGGAGGTTTCGATCCTCCGGGCTCTCGGAGAGCTTCCGCAGCTCGGAGAGCAGCGCAGGGAGCGTCTGGGGCAGCCGCTCGGCGGTGATGCAGAACCGGAAGTCGATGATGTAGCGCCGCAGGAGGGCGGCCGTGGACCGGAGACTGTCCGCCAGTCCGGAGAAGTTGTCATGGTCCGTCAGGTGCGGCAGCAGCATGAGCTTCGGCAGCCGGCAGTCCAGGCGGGTGAGGAGGTCGACGAACGACGCATCCGGTTGCGCCGGGCTCAAGATCTTGAAGTTCGGGTCCGGCTTCTGCGAGTCCTTGCGATCCCGGAACACGCCAATGATCTGCTCGAGCTGTGCGCGTACCTGCGCGTTGTCGTGGGGCACCACGAGGAATGCTGTCAGGTGCGCGTAGTGCGTGTTGTGGTACCAGCACAGCTCCTGCTCTATCCGCGCGAGGAGACTCTGCTCATCCAGGACAGGGAGGACATACTCGACGATTCGCTTACGCAATCTTCCTCCACCTTACAGATGGCGGGCTGTTCACGATTCACACGAATTATAACGGTCGGCGGGCGTCAACGCTACCCGGGGCCATTCGCGCTGCGCTGCGTCGGCGCCGGGCCTAGCCCTCTTCTTCGGGGCGCCGCGGGGTGACGGGTTTGGGTTTGATGCGGCGCAGCCGATCGAAGTCCGAGGCGCGGCGTGTGTCTTTGAGGACGCCCTCTTGCTTGCGCTCGGTCTCCGTCTGGAGCTCCAGACGGGCGAGGCTCCTGTCCGCCCCGCTGGCGAGCTGCCGTAAGAGCAGCTCGTATTGCCGGTGCATCCGCGAAATGGTCGCCTCGTCGAAGATGTCGGCGTCGTAGCTCCACGAGGCCTCGAGCCCGCCGTCGTGCTCCGTGAGGATGACGACGAGGTCGAACTTCACCGCGTCGAAGTTGGGCGTGACCTGGCTCAAGCTCAGGTCCCCGAGGCGGAGCGGTGGCAGCGGCGTGTTCTGCAACACGAAGAGAATCTGAAAGAGCGGGTTGTAGCTCAGTGAACGCTCAATCCCGAGCTCGTCCACGACGCGCTCGAAGGGCACGTCCTGGTGCTCGTAGGCCTCGAGCGTCAGCGCCCTGACGCGCTGGAGGAGTTCCTGGAACGAGAGGGAGCCTTGAACCTGGCACCGGAGCGCGAGGGTGTTGACGAAGAACCCGATCAAATCCTCGGTGAGCGGGTGGGCCCGATTGGCCAGGGGAACTCCCACCACGACGTCCTCGCTGCCCGTCAGCCGGTGGAGCAGCGTGTAGAAGGCCGCCAGCGCGGTCATGAAGAGCGTCGTCCCCTCCTGTCTTCCGAGCTTCTGGAGCGCTTCGGTGTCCTGGGGGCTGAGCCGTCCAACGACGAGCTTGCCGCGGTGGCTCGGAACTTCGGGCCGTGGGAGCGCGGAGGGTAACGCGAGCCGCGCGGGGGCTCCGGCCAGCCGCTGGCGCCAGTACTGGAGCTGGCGCTCGAGGAGCTCGCCCTGGAGCCAGTGCCGTTGCCAGTACGCGAAGTCGGCATATTGGATTGGCAGGGGCGGCAGCGGGTTCTGCTTGCCTGCGCTGAACGCCTCGTAGAGCGCTGTCATCTCGCGGAAGAGCACTCCCAGTGACCAGCCGTCCGAGACGATGTGGTGGAGCGTCACCAGCAACGCGTGCTCCTGTTCGTCCAGCCGCAGCAGGCGAACGCGCAGCAGCGGGGGCTCGGCGAGTTCGAACGGCCGCTCCGCCTCCGCCTTCTCGATCTCCCGGGCACGCGCCTCGCGCCCGCCCGTGGGCAACGCGCGGAGGTCCTCGACCGGCATCTTCAGCGTCAGCGCCGGCACGATGCGCTGGACCGGGCGTCCCTCCTGGGACTCGAACGCGGTGCGGAGCACCTCGTGGCGCTCCAGCAGCGTCTCCACACATCGCTCGAGCACCGCCACGTCGAGCGCACCGGTGAGCCGCAGCGCTCCCGGGATGTTGTACGTCGAGGCGTGCGGCTCGAGCTGGGCGAGGAACCAGAGCCGTTGCTGCGAATAGGACAGTGGCAGGGGGGCGCCCCTGTCCACTGGGGAGAGCGGCCGCGAGGCGGCCTGCCGGGAGCGGCTTGCCGCCTCGATTCGCTCCGCCAGCGTGGCCACGGTGCCGCCCTCGAACAACGACTTCAACGGCAGCTCGATGCCGGTGGTTTCACGCACCCTGGACAGGAGCCGTGTCGCCAGCAGCGAGTGCCCACCCAGCTCGAAGAAGTTCTCGTGAATCCCGACGTGGGTCCTTCCGAGCAACTCGCGCCAGAGCGACACGAGGGTCAGCTCGGCCGCGGTGCGAGGTGCGCTCAGGGGGCCTCCAGCCTCTGGGCCGTCCAGAGGCGCTTGGGCAAGCACCCGCCGATCGACCTTGCCGTTCGGGGACAGGGGCAGTGCGTGGTGGAACACCACGGCGGATGGAATCATGTGCTCTGGGAGCTGGGGCTCCAGGTAGCCCCGCAGGTCGCCGGAGGTGAGGGCGGAGGCGTCCCTGAGGACGACATGCGCCACCAACCGCTTGGTGTCCGCGCGCTCCCCGGCTGCCACCACGGCGGCGTCACGCACCGCCGGGTGCCTGAGCAAGGTGGCCTCCACCTCACCGGGCTCAATCCGGAAGCCGCGGACCTTCACCTGGTTGTCCACCCGGCCCAGGAACTCGATGCGCCCATCGGCCCTCCAGCAGGCGAGGTCTCCCGTCCGGTACATGCGGCTGCCCGGCTCGCGGCTGAACGGGTCCGGCAGGAACCGCTCCGCGGTCAGGTCGGCATGTCCCATGTACCCACGCGCGAGCCCGTCGCCCGCGCAATACAGCTCGCCGGGCGCTCCGAGCGGCACGGGCTCGAGTCCTGCATCGAGGAGATGGACCCGCGTGCCCGTGACAGGCGCGCCGATGGGGACCGGTGCCGTGGCCTCCTCCAGCGCCTCCATGGAGTGGCAGCAGGTGAACGTGGTGTTCTCCGTGGGGCCATAGCCGTTGATGAGCCGGAGCCCGGGGTGACGATCGAGCACGCGGCGCACGTGGGTGGGGGAGAGCACGTCTCCGCCCGCGAGGAGCTGCCGCACCCCCGAGAGTGCCTCCAGGTGGTGCTCCACCACGTTGTGAAAGAGCCCGGCGGTCAGCCACAGCGTGGTGACCCGATGCCTGGCCAGGGTGTCCTCGAGGCGCTCGAGTGATGTCCCGTCGCCGGGGAACAGGACCAGGCGGCCACCGTTCAACAGCGGCCCCCAGAGCTCCAGCGTCGCGGCATCGAACGAGAATGGCGCGAGGTGGAGGAAGGCATCCTCCGCGGACAGCGTCACGTAGTTGGGGGCGGTGACGAGGCGGACCACGGCCCGGTGGGGGATGCAGACGCCCTTCGCCTGGCCGGTGGAGCCCGACGTGTACATGACATAGGCGAGGTTCTCGGCTCCCACCGCGTCCGGCACGCCTCCCGCGGACTCACCGGCGATGGTCGACCATCCGGCGTCGAGGCAGAGCCGGTCCGCGAGGGTGCCCTCGAGCGTCGGCTCCAAGGCCTCCTCGGTGAGGACGAGCCTCGCGTCCGCGTCCGTCAGCATCCGCGTGAGGCGCTCCCGTGGGTGGCCCGGCTCGAGAGGCAGGTATGCCCCCCCTGCCTTCAGGATGCCCAGCATGCCGATCACCCTCTCGAACGAGCGGCGCACATACAGGCCCACCCGGGTGTCGGGTCCAACGCCGCGGCGCCGGAGGTGATGCGCAAGCTGGTTGCTGCGTCGATCCAGTTCCCCGTACGTCAATCGCTGGTCGTCCAACTCGACGGCGACGGCGTGTGGGTTCCGGGTGGCCTGCTCCTCGAAGCGCTGGTGGATGGTCGCATCGCGCGGGTACCCACGCCCGGTGCTGTTGGCCCGGGTCATCACCGCCACTTCCGGCTCGGTGAGCAGCGGGAGCCGCGCAATCGGTGCGCCGGGGTGTTCCAGCGCTCCCCGGAGCAGCCGCTCGAAGTGCTCGGCCATGCGGGACACCGCCTCGGTGGTGAGCCAGGTGGTGTCGAACTGCCAGCTCGCCACCCAGCCTTCACCCCTTTGCTCGATCTCGAGCAGGAGATCGAACTTCGCCTGCTCGGGCAGCACCTCCTCGAAGGAGGTCTTCAGGCCCGGTAGGGTGGGGCCCCCGCCGGGCGTGTCCCGCAGGAGGAACATGAGCTGCAGGAAGGGCGGCCGGCTGGACGTGCGGACTGGCCGGACAGCCTCCACCAGCTTTTCGAATGGCAGATCCTGGTGCGCGAGGGCGGTGAGGGCCACCTCGCGTACCCGTGCCACGAGCTGCTGGAACGTCACGTGCTCGGGAAGGTGGTTTCTGAGGACCAGCGTGTTCACGAAGAACCCGGCCACCCCTTCGAGTGCCCGATGGGTCCGGTGCGCCACCGCCGTGCCGACCACGAGATCGCGTTGCCCGGTGTGCCGGTACAGCAGCGCGTCGAATGCGGCGAGCATCGCCATGAAGGGCGTAGCGCCCTCTGCGTGGCAGAGCGCGTGCAACGAGGCCATCAGTGGCGCGGGCAGGGGGCGCCGGACGACGCCAGCCGGACCGGGGACGCTGGAACGCGTCCGGCGGGACAGGGGGAGCTCAAGCTCCGTTGGTGCGCCCTCCAGTGTCCTCCGCCAATGCGCGAGCTGCTCCGCTTGCACTTCGTCATTGAGCCACCCGCGCTGCCACACCGCGAAGTCGGCGTACTGCACCTCCAGCGCTGGCAGCACCGCCTCACGCCCGGCGCTCCGGGCGCCATAGAACTCGGCCAGGTCCCGGAAGAGGAGGTCGAGCGACCACGCGTCGCACACGACGTGGTGGAGTACCACCACCAGGCGGTGCTCCTCTTCGCCCAACTGGAGCAGCCGCGCGCGCATCAGCGGCGCTCGTGAGAGATCGAAGGGGCGGGCGGCCTCTGCGCGGACCAGCTCCTCCGCGCGAGCCTCCCGTTGCCCGGGAGGCAGCGCGCGCAGGTCATCCACCTCGAAAGGCAGTTCCACCGCGGGCTCGATGAGCTGGACCGGTTCACCATCCCGCTCGAGCAAGCGGGTCCGCAGGATTTCGTGCCGCCGCGTCAGCTCGCTCAGGGAGAACTCGAGCGCGGCGGCATCGAGCCTTCCAACGAGGTGGAGCGTCCCGGGCATGTTGTAGGCGGCGCTGCCGGGGTCCATCTGGGCCAGCAGCCACAGCCGTTGCTGCGCGAAGGACAGTGGCGGTGGTGAGGTGCGGCTGGCGCGGACGAGCGGCGGAGTGGCACGGGGGGCGGGGGTATTTCCGGCCTGTTCGATTCGCGCCGCCAGCGCCGCGATGGTGCCCTCCTCGAACAATGCCCTGAGTGGCAGTTCCACCCCGAACGTGCTCCGGAGCCGGGCGAGGACCTGCATGGCCAGCAATGAGTGGCCTCCCAACTCGAAGAAGCCCTGGTCGATGCCCACGCGCTCGAGCTGCAGGACGTCCGCCCAGATTCCGGCGAGCATCGCCTCGGTCTTCGTTCGCGGCGCTTCTCCTTCGAACGAGGAGGGCGGGGGAGGCAGGGCGCGCCGGTCCACCTTTCCGGAGGAGCCATACGGGAACGCGGCGAGCCGGACGATCGCGGCCGGCACCATGTACGGGGGCAGCCGCGCGGCGAGCTGAGCGCGCAGGGCCGACGGCGCCACTTCCGGTGCGGCAACCGCGTACGCGATGAGCCGCGCCTCCTTTCCCGCGTTCTCCCCCTGGAGGAGGACGATGGCGTCGCGGACGCCCTCACAGGCGCGGAGCGCGGTTTCAATTTCACCTAGCTCCACGCGGAAGCCCCGGACCTTCACCTGGTCGTCGGCGCGGCCCAGGTACTCCAGCACGCCGTCCGCACGCATGCGGGCCAGATCGCCGGTGCGGTACATGCGGCTGCCCGGCGTGGTGGCGTGCGGGTCCGCCATGAAGCGCTCGGCGGTCAGCGCGGGATCGCGGAAGTAGCCTCGGGCCAGGCCCTCACCCGTCAGCCACAGCGCCCCCACGCCGCCAGCCGGTACGGGCTCGAGCCGCCCATCGAGGACGTAGGCGCCCATTGTCCGCAGCGGTTGTCCGATGGGGACGTCGTCCAGCCCCGTTGTCGTCGCGGCGGACAGGTCGTGGCAGGTGGCGGACACCGTTGCTTCGGTCGGCCCGTAGACGTTGATCAGGTGAATGGACGGTGGCGCGTGGCGGTGCCACTGCGTCACCCGGTCGGCGCGCACGCGCTCCCCTGCGACAATCACGAAGCGAAGCGACGAGGGAAGCGTGAGGCCCCTCTCGGCCATCGCGGCGACCACCGTGTGGAAGAAGGCGGTCGGCAGGTCCAGCAGCGTCACCGCCCACCGTTCACACCCGGCGAGGAATCCCTCCACGGTATCGAGCATCGCCGCGTCACGGAGGACGAGCGTGGCGCCCGTGCAGAGCGCGAGGAAGATCTCCTCCACGCTGGAGTCGAAACTGAGGGAGTTGAACTGGAGGACGCGATCCTCGGGGACGACGCCAAAGCGCACCCGCTCGGCCTGGACGAGGCTTGCGAGGGCGCGATGGGACACCATGACGCCCTTGGGCCGCCCGGTGGAGCCAGACGTGTAGATGACGTAGGCGAGGTTCTCCGGCGTCACGGCGGAGGGCGGCGGCTCATGGCGTGTCTCCCCGGCCTCCACCGTCACCACAGTGACGCCCTGGCTGGCGAAGAAGGCCGCGTGGGACGCATGGGTGACGGCGATTCGCGCCTCCGAGTCCGCGAGGACGTCCGCGCGCCGCGCGTTGCTGAACTCCGGGTCCAGCGGTACGTAGGCCCCTCCCGCCTTGAGAATCCCGAACACCGCGATGAGCTGCTCAATCGAGCGTTCGAGGTAGAGCACCACGCGGGTGTCGGGTCCTACGCCCATCTCGCGCAACCGCCAGGCCAGCGCGTTGGCCCGGGCGTCCAACTGCCCATAGGTCAGCGAGTCCTCTCCGGACAGGATGGCGGCCGTCTCCGGCGAGTGCCGCGCGCGCGCCTCGAACCAGGTGTGAACGCAGGCGGGCGATGGCGTCTCCAGGGCTCGCCCCCATGCGAGCAACCGCGCCCGGTCTTCCGCGGGGTCGAGCTTCAGCGCGGCCAGCGGCGCATCGGGCTGGTCCACGGCGCTGTGCAGCAGCGACTCGTATCTCCGCAACAGCCGCTCGGCCGTCCCGGGCTCGAAGAGGTCCACGTTGTATTCGAGCGCCACATGGAAGCGCCCGTCGAGTTCAGCGATGGAGATGGCGAGGTCGAGCTGGGCCGTTCCGAGCTCCAGCTCCAGGGACTCCATGGCCACACCCGCGAGCGAGAGCCGCGCGCCGCCCGTGCCCTGGGCCAGGGCCGCCAGTCCTTTCTCGCTTCGCGGCGGAGATTGCTGGAAGGAGAAAATCGTCTGGAACAACGGGGAGCGGCTCGCCTGGCGCAGGGGGGCCAGACGCTCGACGAGGAGGCTGAACGGCATGGCCGCGTGTTCGAGCGCCTCATGGACGGTCCGGCTCGCTTGCGCCATCAACGCGCGGAACGAGAGCCCATCATCCAGTTCCAGGCGCAGCACCAACGGGTTGACGAAGTACCCGACCGTCTCCGCCAGCTCGGCGCGATCGCGGCCCACGGTAGGTACTCCCACCCAGAGCTCCCGCTGGCCATTGTGCCGGTGCAACAGCGTGGCATACGCCGCGAGCAACGGGGCGAAGGGAGTCGCCGTTTCGCGGCGAAAGAGCTCCTTCAACCGCGCCGTGAGCGCCGCGTCCAGCACGCGCTCCTTTCTGCCGCCGCGGTACGTCTGCACCGGCGGGCGGGGGTGATCCGCCAGGTGCTCGAGGACCGGCGGGGAGCCCGACAGCCGGTGCCGCCAGTACTCCCAGACGCGCTGTCCGTGCTCACCTTCGAGCCGTTCCTGCTCCCAGCGCACGCCGTCCGCGTAGGTGGCCGCGGGGGCGGGAAGCACCGCCGCGACACCGTCCCGCTCGGCGGGGTAGAGCGCGGAGAGTTCCCGGGCAAGCTGTCCGAGCGACCAGAAGTCCGCGATCAGATGATGCGCCACCACCAGCAGTACCTGCTCGGTCCCGCTCCGCCGGTACAGCCGGACCCGAAGCAGGGGACCCCGCTGGAGCTCGAACGGGAGCGAGGCCTCTTCGCGGAGCCGGGCGCGCAGCGTGTCGTCACTCCAGGCGGAGGCGTCCTCGTAACGGAAGCCGGCTTCTCCTTCCGGGTGGACCCGCTGGAAGGGCGTCCCTTCATGCGCGTGGAACGTGGTGCGCAGGCTGGGGTGGCGCTCGACGAGCCGGTGCACCGCGCGCCGGAGCAGTCCCTCGTCGAGCGGCTCCAAGACGCGGAGCGCCGCGGCGATATGGTAGGCGGCGCTGTCGGGCGCGAGCTGGTGCATGAACCACAGCGCGCGCTGGCCGTGTGACAGAGGGAAGTCACCTACCTCCGCGCTGGCCGGGCGCTCGGGCTGCCAGTGCGCGCCGGCTGCGCGCGCCGCTTCGACCCCAGCGGCGATCTCCGCCAGGTTGCGGCTGCCCAGCAAGCGCGGCAACGGCACGATGACGCCCCATCGAAGCTGGAGCCGGTGCTGGAGCTCCACGCTCGACAGCGAGTCCAGGACCAGTTCCTCCAGGCCCGCCGTGGCGGCAACTGGCAGCGAGAGAACCTGGGAGACCTCCTCCGCGACTTCGCGCCACAGCGGCGAGTCCTCGAAGCCGGGCGGCGCGCTCTCTGCCGCGGTGAGGGGCCCTGTCCTTGCCGTGTCCGGTGTGGCGTGTGCCAGGACCTGCAGCTCGCCCGCGAGGAACGCCGCGCGGCACGCATGTCGTTGAATCTTCCCGCTCGACGTCTTGGGGACCGAGCCTGGTTCGATCAGGACCACCGAGGAGGCCATCAGCTCGTGCTGCTCGGCCACCGCTCTGCGAATCGCGCTGATGACCTCGTCGAGGCCGCTTTCCACGCGCTGCGCGTTGGCCTCGTAAACGACCACGAGCTGCTCAGTGCCATCCGCTTCCACGGAGAATGCCGCGCCAGAGCCGGGGCGCACCGCCGGGTGGCATTTCTCGACCGTGAACTCGATGTCTTGGGGGAAGTGGTTGAGCCCGCGGATGATGATGAGGTCCTTTGCGCGCCCGGTGACGAAGAGTTCACCGTCGCGGAGGAATCCAAGGTCACCCGTGCGGAGAAACGGGCCCTCGCCCGTGCCGCGCAACCGGGCCTGGAAGGTCCGCGTGGTGGCCTCGGGTTGGCCCCAATAGCCACCGGCCACGCTCGAACCCGAGACCCAGATTTCGCCAATCTCCCCATCGCGCCGGAGCTCGAAGGTTTCCGGATCCACGACAGCCAACCTGCCGTCGATCACATTCCGTCCGGAGCCCACCAACGCGTGTGCCGCGGCGTGCCCGGCCTCCACCGGGATGGCCTGGCCCCTCTGGAGCGCCTGTCCGTCGAAGGACGCCACCTGGGGGGCTTGCCCCACCTCCGAGCCCGAGACGATCAGTGTCGCCTCCGCGAGCCCGTAGCAGGGATAGAACATCTCGCGGCGGAACCCGACCGGGCCGAACGCCTGTGTGAAGCGATCGAGGGTCTCGGGACGGATGGGTTCGGCGCCGTTGAAGGCCACGCGCCAACTGCTCAAATCCAGACCCTCGCGCTGCTCCGGACGGATTTTTCGCGCGCACAGCGCATACGCGAAGTCGGGTCCTCCGCTGGTGGTGCCGCGGTACCGGGAGATGGCCTTCAGCCAGCGCAGGGGCTGCTGGAGGAAGTCCATCGGAGACATGAGCACGGCTGGGTAGCCCGTGTAGAGCGGCTGGAGGATTCCGCCGATGAGCCCCATGTCATGGTAGGGCGGCAGCCAGATGATGGCCCGGCTTGTCGGGTCCTGCCGGAAGCACCGCCGGATTGCCTCCAGGTTGTGCAAGAGATTGCGGTGGGTGAGCGTTACTCCCTTCGGCAGGCTGGTCGAGCCGGAGGTGTACTGGAGGAAGGCGAGTGAGTCGCCGGAGAGCGGCGGCGGCGTCCACGCATCCGAGGCGCGATCGTCGACTTCATCCGTGACGATCCAACGCAGTTGAGCCAGCTCGGGGGCGATTGGATAGAACTGGCGGAGCAGCTCCAGGTGCTCGCTCCGGATGAGGCCGGCGGCGGCCTGGGCGTCGGTGGCGATCGCCTGGAGCCGCAGGAGCGAGCGGTCGTGCCGTGGCGGGTACACGGGGACCGCCACCATCCCGGCGTAGAGGCAGCCGAAGAACGCGGCGATGTACTCCACCCCTGGCACATAGAGGAGCAGGATGCGGGTGCCCGGCGGTAGCTCCGCCAGCCGGGCCGCGATGGCCCGGGCGCGACGATCCAGCGCGGCGTATGTCAACCGGTCTTCCTGCGTCTCGCCATCTACCAGGAAGGTGTAGAGGCCGAAGTCCGGCGCTCGTTGAGCTCGCTCGCGCAGAAGCTCCACCAGCGTGAGCGCGTGGGCAGGATTATCGCTGTGATGGCTCATTTGGCGTGGGCATTCTATGCCCAGTTTGGAGCCCGCCGCATCCCGGAGCGGAGCGGGCGGTGGCTTTGCCACAGGGCGTCTGGAGAGGAGTTTCGTGCTGCGGTAAAGTCTTTCCTCTCCCGTCTCCGCGTGGGTGCCTTTTGAGGATCTGTCTCATCGCGCTTCCCTGGTCTCTGTACCGCCATCCATCGGCCGCCCTGGGCGCGCTGTGCGCCTACCTGAAGCAGCAGGAGCCCACGCTCGAGGTGGTGTGCCGTTCTGACTTTCTCGACGCGGCGGCTGCGCTCGGTTTCGGCTGCTACGACCGGATCTCTCAGTCCTCTTACGATGTCGGCGAAATGTTGTACGCAGCGCTGTGTTTTCCGGAGAGGAAGGAGCAGGTGCGCGCCTTCTTCATCTCGCGGATGGAGGAGTCAGGTGCGCCGCTCACGGGAGCGGGCAGCTTCCTCGACCCGAAGATTCACGGCGAGCGTCCTACCTGGTCGAGCGCGTTCGACGTCATCCAGGCCCGCTTGGAGGCGCACCTGGACCGCGTGGCGGAAGAGGTGGCCGGACGCTACCAGCTCGTTGGTTTGACGACTTGCTTCGGACAGCTCTTCGCGAACCTGGCGCTCAGCATGCGCATCAAGCGGCGCTCCACCGGGACGCGGATTGTGCTCGGAGGTTCGACGGTCTCCGAGCGCGTCGGTCCCTCTCTCTTGAAGGAGCTCGACTGCTTCGACTACGTCATCCAGGGTGAGGGCGAGCAGCCGCTGCTGGCGTTGGCGCGCGGACTGGCCGCTGAAGAGGACGTCAGCGGCCTGAAGGGGCTCATCACGCGAGAGACCGCCAGCGCCCTGCCGCGCGGCGCGCCCTTCTGGGAGGTGTCCGACGTCAACAGCCTGCCCATCCCTGATTACAGCGAGTACGCGACCCGGGCGGAGGCGCTCAACTTCCTCTGGCTGATGACGGTGGAGGGCTCCCGGGGCTGTTGGTGGGATCGGGCGAAGCGGACTGGCAACCCCAAGGCGACGTGTCACTTCTGCAACCTGAACGTGCAATGGAGTGGCTACCGCGAGAAGGGGGCCGAGCGGCTCGTCTCGGAGGTGGTGGCCCTCAACGAGCGCTACCACAACAACGTTCTTTTCTTCCTAGACAACATCATTCGGCTCAAGGGGGTGGATGAGTTCGCGCAACGGCTCATCGATACCGGCAAGGACTGGGTCATCTTCTATGAGATGCGTGCCAACATCCGTCCCCACGAGCTGTTGATGTTGTGGCAGGCCGGTGTCCGGTTCGTCCAGTTCGGTATCGAGAGTCTCTCCGAGTCGTACTTGAAGCGGATCGGCAAGGGGACGTCGGTCATCACCAACCTGCAGGTGATGAAGATCTGCCATGAGCTGGGAATCTCGAACGGCGCGAATCTCCTCACCGACTTCCCTGGCGGGCGGCCAGAGGAAGTGGCGGAGACCTGCGAGACCATCCAGCGGTACGCGCTCGGCTACGAGCCGCTCTCGGCCAACCGTTTCTGGCTCGGACGCGGGGCCACCGTCCAGGTGCTGAGCCAGGAGTATGGGGTCCGCAACCTGCGCAACGCCGACTTCTACCGGGCCGGGTTGCCCGAGGCGCTCTACGAGCGGCTGTACCTGCTCGATCTGTCGTACGACCAGGACGGACCCGTGGCTGACTGGAGCCACGTCCGCGCGCTCTGCAAGCAGTGGGGGGCCGCTTACTCCGCAGCACGCGCCAGCGAGTACCGGCACCTGCTGACGTACCTCGACAGCGGGCAGTCCATGCGCATCTTCGATGCGCGGACCGGTGTGCTCCGGACATCCGTGTTCAAGGGCCTCGCGCGCGATGTCTACATGTACTGCGCGGAGATACGCCGCTGGGACGATCTCAACCAGGAGTTCATCGAGCCGGGCAGGGCCACCGCGCAGCAGCTTGCGGAGCTCCTCGAGGGGTGGAACCAGCAGGGCTTGCTGTACCGGGAAGGGGAGCGCTTGGAGGGGGGCCGGTTCCTCTCACTGGCCCCCGCCTTCACGCCTGAGCTGGCGTCGCGGCGCATCCGTGCGGCCCACGCGGCGGAATTGAAGCGGCGCGGCGCCAGGGCGGATGCGCCGAAGCCCCATCCCATGCCTCCTCGCGCGGGTGACAAGGCCCCGCCGCCCGTCCAGGTGAAGGCGTAGGCCGGGCGGGTCAGAGCCGGATGGTGGCGTACGTGGAGACGCGCAGGTTCGCTGTCGTCCACGCGGGGAGCCGCGAACGCGCCTCTTCGAGCGGCGGCGTCCATTCCGCGAAGAAGGCTTGTACGTCCACCGGCACCTCCTCCTGGCCTCTCAGATGCAGCGAGACCTCGTAGTGCCCCCCTGGCGGTGCGAGCACGTCGAGGACATAGACCGAGTCCTCCGGCGCCAGTGGCGGGAGGGGGGCCGGGAGCGACCATCCCGCGAGGGCGGCCCGCGGAATCCGCACCCGGCCGAGGTATGCCGCGCCCAATTGGAGGCGCAGCCGCACGGTTCGGAGCGCGGTAGTTCCGTCGTCCTGTGATTCGAGCACCTCGACCTGGGGTGCAGGCAGATCCGCGGGCGGCACTGGCGCGGTGTAACCACCGCGAAAGCCCGGCATCCGCGCGGCCGCTTGAAGGGGCCCGGGCTGCCCGGAGAGCGCGGCGCGCGGGTCGGGAAAGTCCCAGCTCGAGTAATGCACCTCACTGCGGCCCTCCTGAAGGCGGTGCTCCAGCCAGAGCCGCTTGGGCCGTTCGGGCGTGTACGGGAAGCGCAGGAGCAGCGCGGCCAGGAAGGCCACGCTCACCGTGGCGAAGGCCGTGGTCGATGGGCCGAAGCGGGACTGCTCCTGGACAGGGGCAAGTCCGAGCACGGTCGCCAGGGCCACCGGCAGCGCTGCCAGCAGTGCCACGAGTGGATCGAGTGGTACCCCCAGCCGAAGGTGGCCCGCCACCGGGACGAAGAGCTCCAGCAGGGAGCGCCCCATCTGCACGGTCAGCAGCAAGCCCGGCACCCAGCCCACATACAGGGCCATCATCCGAGCGCGAGGCGAGGCGAGGAAGGTGGCGGCGATGAGCCCGAGCGCGCCGCCCAGGGTCCACCACAGCGCCAGGTAGGCGGTGCCAAGCCCCAGAAGCTGCAACGCTCCCAGTGTCAGCACCCACAGCCAGAGCCCACCGAGCCAGGCCGTGAACACGCGCTCCTGGGGCGCCACGCCCCGGGCAGCCAGTCTTCGCGCCCACAGCGCGCGGGGGAGCAGCGCCCCAGTCACAGCGAGCGTGCCGAAGGCCGCGACGGCCAGCCACGGCGAGGCGTACCAGCCATGTGGGCGTTCGAATGCGTAGTGGGGCAGGAAGCCGAAGGCAATCGGCACCACCAGCGCCACCGCGAGCGAAAGCGTACAGAAGCCGAGCCCCTCGGCGGCCAGGGACAGGCGGACGAGTTTCCGCCGTGAGGCGAGGACGGTGGCGCCAGCCACCAGCAGCGCGGCGGCCGCGGCCCAGGCCCACGCCGCGTGGGCGCCGTACTGGAGCATCCAGCGCCCCAGCACGTCGTAGTAGATGGACGGGCCCGAGCCTTTCCCGTCCGGGAATGGCCGTGTGGCGAGCTCGCGTGTCACGGCCAGCGCGCTTTCGCCCATGTGCTGAAGGCTTCCGGGTTCTACCCGCTCAGGCCGATCCAACGGGGAGTGCACCGCATAGCCATCCCGGAAGAGGGCGAGATCCAATCCGGAGATGCCCGCGCTGCGGTACACGTGGCCGTCGGTGCCCGCCGGAACCAGTCGATGCTGGAAAAGGTCCTGGCCCAGCACGTCGCCGAACGGTTGGGGCACGGCCCGGGCATAGGCCTCCAGGAGCCAGGACGCGTCCGGCCCGGCCTGGAAGAGGATTGCCCGGCCGCCCAGCCCGGTGGCCTCGAGGTTCAGGAAGGTGCGGACCTGGCTCGCCCACCGGTGCTGCATGAAACCGGCTGCGCCGAGCAGGCCATATTCCTCGGCTCCATTGAAATTGAAGAGGACCGTATTCTCGAGCTCCGGTCCGTTCGCGAGTGCGCGCGCGACCTCGACCATCGCGGCGATTCCGAGCGCGTCGTCCGCCGCTCCGGCGCCCTCGGGAGAGCTGTCGTAATGGGCCGAGAGGAGCACCGCGTCCGGCCTGCGTCCCGGCAAGCGGGCCACCACGTTCCGGACGGTGTAGGCGACGAGGGTGTCGTCATCGAGATAGAGCCCCTCCGCCTCCTGAATCTCGACCTCGAGGCGCGGAAGCTCGCGCAGCACGCTGGCCAGGTAGGTGGCTGCCTCCTGGTGGGCGGGGGTGCCGGGGATGCGCCGGCCGATGCCATCTGCCAGGTGCCGCATGACGCGCTGGGCACGCACTTCGGAGAACTCGGTGGAAGGCGCGTCCGCGGTGCGGGGACTGGGTGTCCGGATTGCTCCGGCCTGGATGGCGACGACCACCAGGGTGAGCCCCAATCCGAGCAGCCAGGGGCGAAGCGCGCCAAACCACGAGGAGGGGGATGGAGGGGCCACGTCGTACCGTGCGAGAGGCGCCACCGTCGCGGCGGCCGTGCCCACGCGAGTCTAAGAGTTCACCGCGCCACCGGAAAGGATGCCTCCGGCAACGCGTTCCGGAGGGCGAGTCCTCCGGAAGAGGTCCACCACCCGGCGCTACTTCTTGAGCTTGCCCAGGAGCTTGTCCAACTTCGACTGGTCCAACCCGGCCAGTGGGAAGTCTGAAGGCGCGAGGACCTGCCGCTCGGGAACCCCGCGCTCCGCGAGCAACGTCCGGAGCGTGTCCAGGTACCGAGCGGAGAGCCGCTCCACGGTGGCGGTCTCATGCAGGTCGGTGCTGAAGTACCAGGTGACATGGAGCTGACCGTCCGCCACGCGGGCAATCACCGCCAGCTTGTGCTGGCGCGTGGGCGCCCGTTGCTCCGGGTGGTCCAGCACGGTGAACCACGGACCCGCGAGGTGGTACTGCCCCACGTACCGGAAGAGCACCTCGGCCTGGGGCGCGCGCGCCAACCGGGCGCGAAGCTCCGCGTCGGGTGAGAGGTAGCGCAGCACCCCGTAGCCCAGGCCCCGGTTCGGCACGGAGCGGAGCTGCTCCTTCACCGTCCGCACGGTGGCGCTGGGCCCCGCCCGTTCCGGCGTGAGCCGCACGGGGTACAGCGAGGTGAGCCAGCCCACCGTCCGGGAGAGATCGACGTCCTCGAAGACGTCCTCGCGCCCGTGGCCTTCGATGTCGAGCAGCACTTCCGGATGACCCGTCCACTCGTGCAGGGTCCAGGCCAGGGTGGCGATCAGCAGCTCGCCAATCTCACACCGGTACGCCTCGGGCAGCTCGTTGAGCAGGAGCCGGCTCTCTTCAGGCGACAGGGCGTGTGTGAATTCCCGCTCCAGGTTTGTGGGAACCTGGGGCTCCGGGCGCTCCACAGGAAGCGGCCGGGGTGGCTCCTTCCCCTGCGCGGTCCAGTGCGCGAGTTCCTCCCGCAGCCGGGGCGAGTCCGCGTAGCCCTGGAGTCGCTCGAGCCAGTCGCGGACCGAGGTGGTCCTGGGCGGCAGCTTGCATTCGCCGCCTCCTCCGAACTGCTCGTAGGCGAGCTGGAGCTGTTCGAAGAGGACGCGCCAGGAGACGCCGTCCACCACGAGCCGGTGCGCGGCGATCATCAGCCGGCTCGGGCGGTGGGGGCCCAGCTCGAGCAGGGCTGTCACCACCACGGGGCCCCCGTCCAACCGGAGCTTCGCCTGGAGTTCCTGCCCTAGCGCTTGGAATCGCTCCTCGAGCAGGGCGTCAGGGACCGAAGCGAGGTCAATCCGGGTGAACGGCATCGGTGCGCCAGGCGGGGCCATGAGGGCTTCCCAGCCGGAGCCATTGCGCGTCACTCGGAGCCTGAGCACGTCGTGGTGGTTCAGCAGGGCGGTCAATGCCTGCTGGAGCCTGGACGGGTCCAGGGGTTGCCGTGCTTCGAGGGGTACGACAATGCCCCAGCCATCCAGGTCCGGTACTTCCTGCTCCAGGAACCAGCGCTGGATCTGGGTCAGCGGTAGGGAGCCGGTGACCGGGCCCTCGTCGTCGGGAGAGGCAGGTGCCTGGGCCGCGACGCTGGCCAGCTCGGCGATGGTCTGGTGCTTGAAGAGCTGCCGCGGGGTGAGCTTCAGCCCTGCCTGGTCGGCTTTCGAAACGACGAGGATCCCCAGGATGGAGTCCCCACCGACGCTGAAGAAGTTGTCGGTGACCGACACCTCCTTCAGGTTCAGGACCTGGCACCAGATGTCCGCCAGGGTGGCTTCCACGGGCGTCCGAGGGGCAACGAGTTGGCTGCGTTGCCTCCGCCGCGCCTCCTCCAGGGAGGGGAGGGCCTCGTGGTTGACCTTCCCATTCAGGGTGAGCGGCAGCTTCTTCAGGTGGACGTAGACGTTCGGGAGCACCTCCTCGATGAGCCGCTCCGCGAGGAAGGCGCGGAGTTGAGCGTGCTCCTGTTCCTGGCGCGAGACGTAGTAGGCGACGAGCACCTCGTTACCGTTCGTGTCCCGTTTCAGCATCATCACGCTGTCGCGCACCTGAGGGTGCTGATTGAGCGCGTGGCGCAGCTCGTTCAGCTCGATGCGGTAGCCGTGGTACTTCACCTGGTTGTCCGCCCGGCCGAGGTGCTCCAGGGTTCCGTCGGGCAGGTGGCGGGCGAGATCCCCCGTCCGGTACATCCTGGCACCGGGCGTGGCGCTGAAGGGATTGGGGAGGAACGACTGCGCGGTCAGGTCTGGACGGTTCAGGTACCCCCGGGCGAGCGCAGCACCACCGATGTAGAGCTCGCCGCTCATGCCCACTGCCACGGGCCGCAGCCTCGCGTCGAGCACGTAGACCTGGGTGTTGTCGATGGGGCGCTCGAGCGGGAGGGTGTTGTTCGCGGCGAAGGGCCGCGACGCATCCAGCCGGTACGTCATCACGCCCACCGTCGTCTCCGTGGGCCCGTAGTGGTTGTAGATGCGGCACTCGGGCGCCTGGGCTTGCAGTTCTTCGGCCCAAGCGCGGGGCGTCGCCTCGCCGCCAAGGATGAGCCGCTGCCGCGGGAGAAGCGCCCCGGCCGTGCCAGCGCTCGCGAGCGCGCGCAGGTGGCTGGGGACAATCTTGAGCACGTCAATCGGGTTGTGCTGGAGGTACTCCACGAAGGCCGCCGGATCCGACACGCGCTCGGCGGAGATGACGTGCAGGGTTCCGCCGAGACAGAGCGCGGGGAAGATGACGGTATTGCCGAGGTCCGCCGAGAAGGTGGAGACGGTGGCGTAGGCAGCGCCTTCGGGCAGGTCCAGCCGCTCCATCACGCTCGCGACATAGTTGTGGAGCTGCCGGTGCTCGACGACGACACCCTTGGGACGGCCGGTGGAGCCGGAGGTGAAGAGGACGTACGCGGGGTGCTCCAGCAGGGCTCCGCCGCGTGGGGCACTGGTGGGTTCCCCGGCGAAGGTGGCCTCTTCGTCGAGGCACAGCACCTCGCGCCCCTCGGCCTCGGGGACGGTTTCGCGCAACCGTTTCTGGGTGAGGAGGACCTTCGCCTGGATGTCGTCAAGCAGCCCGGCGAGCCGTTGCCGGGGTTGGCCCGGATCGAGCGGGACGTAGGCCCCGCCAGACTTCAGGACGGCCAGGATACCCACCATGATTTCGAGCGAGCGGTTGAGGTACAGCCCCACTCGCATCTCCGGACCTACGCCCCGGCGGCGGAGCGCGTGCGCCACCCGGTTGGCCCACGCGTCGAGCTGCGCGTAGGTGAGCGTGCGCTCCTCGTAGACGAGGGCCACCCGGTCCGGATGGCGTGAGGCTTGTTCTTCCACCCAGGTGTGGACGCAGCGCGCCGGGTGTTCCCGGGCCGTGGCGTTGAAGTCCACCAGCAACCGTGCCCGCTCGCGTGGGCTCACCGCATCCAAGCCATCCAACCGCGCCCGCGGTGAGCCGGCTATCTGCTCCAGGAGCGCTTCGAGTTGCCCAAGCACCTGTTCAGCGGCAGCGGGCGGGAAGAGGCTTCGATCGTACTGGAGTTCGAGCGTGAGCGTGGACCGCGTCCGCAGGCAGCAGAGGCACAGCTTGGATTGATCCACATAGGCGCGTGCCGATTCGAGTCGGAGCACACCCGCGCCCTCGTGCGGCGTCTCCGGCACGTCCTCCCAGCGGAAGCCGATGACGGGGAAGTCCCGGCCAGGAACGCGCTCGCCATCCGAGGCGGGCCAGACATAGTACCGTTGCCACTCCAGCACTTCGCGCCGCTCCTGCTGGAGCTGGAGGGCCAGCTCGCCCAGCGGCTGGGCCGCGTCGAGGCGGACGCGGAGCGGCACCCAGCGGGAGAGGGGGCCGACCACTTCCGCCAGTTCCTCGTGCTCGCGTCCGTCGCTCTGAAGGCCCAGCACGAGGTCCGTCTGGCCGGTCAGCTTCCAGAGCTCCGCGCTCCAGGTGGCGAGCAGAAGGCCCTCGAGGGAGCACCCCAGCTCGCGCGCCGCCGCGTCGAGCCGCGACAGCCGCTCGCCGTTCAGCGTCAACTCGAGCGATGCCGGGTCGAACGCCTGCGCCGCGTTCGCGGGCCTTTCAAAGGGCAGCATCACCGCCGCGCCTGCGGTGGTCCCGTGCTTCTCCCAATAGGTGGCCGCGGGGTGGTCTGGCTCCGTCAGCTCCTCGCGGAGCTCGTTCTGCCATTCAGAGAACGAGAGGTGAGAGGCCTGCTCTCCGTCCTGCTCCGGTTCCTGGGCTTGCCCTGCGATGTCTCGCTGAAGCTCCGAGCAGAAGCGCCGCAGGGTGGCGGCGTCGGCGCACAGCGCTGGCGCCACCAGCCCCAGCAGGTGTTGCCCGGTGTCCAACGTCATCAGGCTCACGCGGAGGACGGGGCCGGTGTCGAGCTCGAAAGCGCGCTGGCCCACCTGTTGGAAGTGGGCGAGGGCGCGTTCCTCGCGCGTGGCGGCGGGGAAGGTGCGGAAGTCCACCCGGTCCCACTCCACCTCGCCGCTCGCCATCAGCTCCTGCACGGGGGCGTCCAGTCCCGGCAGGCTCGGGAAGCGGGTTCGGAGCGGCTCATGTCGCGCGACGAGCCGCGCCACCGCGTGCTCGAGGGCACCGGGTTGGGGGGCGCCCTCGAGCCGCATCAATGCCTGGACCCGAAGCGTCTGGTGCTTGCCGTGCAACCGCCACAGACGAAGCTGCTGAGGAGAGAGCCGATACGCTTCGATGCTCAATTGCGAACTCCCATCATCTTCCAGCCAGCACCGCTTGGGACGAGGCGCCGCTCCATTGGCGCACCAGCGCTTCCATCTGCCCCACGTAGTCCCGCTGCTGGACGCGCTTCGTCTCCGAGGAGACGGAGGCGATCTCCAGCGCAAGGAGCTGGTGGGCCAGCCGCATCAGCGCCTTGAACTGCTCCGTCTGGAGCCCCCGCCCGAGCAGGTAGGGGATGATCCAGAAGTCGAATGACCACTGCGGCAACCAGACGGAGTCCTTCACCGTGAGGAACATCCGGTCGATGTGGTCCATCGCCTCCAGGCTCTCCATGGTGTCGTGCCGCCAGTTGAACCCCTGGCCGGTAATCCCATACTGCTGCCGCTTCGCATCCACGGCGGTACCGGGTTCGCAGTACCAGAGCTGGGTGCGGTAGTAGTGCGGCCGGGTCTCCTGGATGAACGCGAGGGTCTCGTCGACCGTCTCTTCCGTCTCGCCGGGGAAGCCCAGGATGAATGACGCGAAGGTGAGGATGCCGTGGGCATGCAGCCGCTTCATGCCGCTCACGTACTTCTCCACCGTCGCGGCCTTGTTCATGTTGGCCAGGATTCGCGGCGAGCCGGATTCAATCCCAAGGAAGACGCCGCGGCACCCGCTCTGCGCCGCCAGGTCCACGGCCTCGTCGTCCGAGTTGCTGCACCGGAAATAGGAGAACCAGTTGAAGCCGTAGCGGCGCTCGATCAGCAACCGGCACAGTTCCTTGAAGCGCTTCAGCGGCACGTTGAACGTATCGTCAATGAAGACGACGTTCTGGGTGCCCAGCTCGGCCATCGCGTCCAGTTCGCGTGCCACCGCATCCAGGCTCGCCAGGGTCAGGCTGCCGGCACGCATGGGATAGGCACAGAACGAGCAACTGTATGCACAGCTCCGGGCGGTGCGGGTCTGGAGCGTGGGGCCCAGGGGGCTCTCCGCCATGCCGCGCCAGTCGATGATGTTCTCGTCGAGGGAGTTGCTTTCCGCCTGCGGTGGGTTGATGCGATAGCGCCCTGCGCGGACGGGCCCTCCCTCGGCGGGGTAGATGAGGTTGGGGACGTCGCCCAGCTCCTGGCCCGCCTTCAGCCGGTCGAGGACCCGCGAGAGCGTGAGTTCGCCCTGGCTCTCGACGACGTAGATGTCCGCGCCGAGGTCGTCGAGCACCACCGCGAGTTCATTCCCCTCGTAGCGCCGGTGATGATTGGAAACCAGCGGACCGCCGACGATGATCCGGACGTCGGGGTTGTGCTGGCGGATGAACTGCACCATCTCGATGACGGGATCATTGAGGACGTAGAAGGTGGTGGTGATGGCCACCGCGCGAGGGTTTTGAGCGAGCAGCTCGGCCAGGCGCTCCTTCTCGTGCTGGAACAGGTTGAGGTACGTCACGTCATGGCCGTGGCGGCGCAGGAAGCTGCTGAGATAGACGGCAGCGAGGCTGGGGATGCCTCCAGAGCGGAACGCTGCGTGCGGCGTCCCCGAGGGGAGGGCCCTGCGGTACACGTGGTTCAGCAGGTCCACGTAGTTGAGCCGCTTGCCTTCGAGCTCGATGAAGCTGAACTTCAGATCCCGATACGCTTCGGAGTCCTCGCCAAAGCGCCTGATTCCGGCTTCGTACTCGTCGAACGGGGTCTCGTTGTACCCGATGACGATGCAATCGCGACGTGTCGCCTCCGCCATGACCGCTCCCCTGTGCTTCGGTCCGCTGCTGCCGGATCCGCCTCGCCACGGTGAGCTGGGGCTGCTTCCGGGGTGGGCCGGGAGCGCTCCCCTCTACCGCTACCTATGAATTGCGGATTTTGCGGAATTCTCGCAGACGCTGCTACCTGATTCAACCTGCGCCGGGGGCACCCACTCCTGGAGTCCCTCCATCAACGCACAGAGTCTCTGTTCGGGGTCCCCGAGGAGACGCTCGAGCACGTACTGCATTTGCGCCAGCGCACGGGTGGCCGTGTCCTCGTCAATCCAATCGCGCTGCCAGCCGAGTTCGAGCCTCAGCGGTGGGCCCGGGACTGCCACCAGTGACAGCGGGTAGGGCCAGCGATCGATGATCCGCATGGCCTCTACCGTGAACCCCGGTGCCGTGCGTTCGAGGACGAAGCGGATGGGGTAGTTCTCGAAGCGGAGGACGCTGTCGAACAGGGGGTTGTCGTCTGGCAGCCCGGTCCAACGCCTCAACGCCGAGAGTGGAACGTGGCTGAACTGGCGCTGCTCGGCCTGTTGGGCTTGCAACTGGGCCAGCCACTCGAGGACGGGAGCGCCCGGTACCAACCGGACCCGCGTGGGAAGCGTGTTGATGAGGTGCCCGACCATGTCCTCCACACCCGGGAGGTCCACGGGGCGCACGGCCGCGGTCACCCCGAAGACGACCTCCTCGGCGCGAGGGCCATTGGCCAGGACCAGTGCCCACGCACCTTGGATGAGGGTGTTCAGCGTGAGCCGGTGTGTCCTCGCCAGTTCCTGGAGCGCCGTTGTGGTGGCCGGCGCCATCTCGAGCGTTCGTTCCGCATACCGCGAATGCTCCAGAGGTCGCTGCCCGCCGGCTGGGGCGTGGGAGGCCGCCGGTGGTCCGGCCAGGCCCGCCAACTCGCGCCGCCAGTATTCCTCCGCGCGCCAGGGCTGCTGGCGTTGCACCCAGGCGACGAGTTCCCGGAAGGGGGGCCGCGGCGGCAGCTCCACGGGGACCCCGCGCGAGAGGCTGCCGTACACCGTGAACACTTCTTCCAGCAGCAGGGACATGCTCCAACCGTCGAGCATGCCGTGGTGGCTGCTCCACACGAGGTGGCATGCCTGAGGCGCGAGCTGGATGAACGTGAGCCGTAGCAGCGGCGGCCGGTCTGGGCTGAAGCCGGTCTCACGGTCCGCCTCGAGGAATTGCTCCAGCAGGACGCGCGCCTCACTGTCCGTTCGCTTCGTCCAGTCGAGCCGCTCGACGGGGAGCGAGGGGGCGCGGTGGACGAGCTGGTGGGGCTCCGCCGTCGCCTCCAGCGCCACCGAGCCACGGAGCGCCGGGTGCCGCTCCATCACACGCTGGCAGGCCGCGACGAAGGTGTCTGGCGAGAAGGTGCCCACCAATCGGCACGAGAGCTGGGTGAAGTAAGCCCACGCCCCGGGGTGGGCTCGCGTGTGCTCGAACATCTCGCGCTGGCCAAGCACGAGTGGATACACGTCTTCCGTGCCGGGCGCCTCCGCCAGCAGGCGCTCAAGAGACACCGGTGCCAGCCGCGCAAGCGGGAAACGGGCCGCGCGGCCCCGGTGCCCGCCCGCGCGCGAGAGCGCGACGAGCTCCCTCAGCACCTGGAGGAAGCGCTCCGCGAGTCGGGCGATCGTCGAGGCGTGGTGGCGGGCCTCGCTGTAGGCCCAGCCGATCCTCAGCCGACCGGCGTGAATGAGTCCGTTGACCTCGAGCGCGTGGGTGCGCGGCGCCAGGGGGCTGACGGTCGGGCCTGGGGACTCTTCCGCGGGTTGAAAGAGGCCGTCGCCCGCGAACACCTGATCGAATTGCCCCAGGTAATTGAACAGCACCTGCGCTTCGTCTGAGGGGAGGCCACCGGCGTCACCCTGGCGCAGGTAGCGCAGGACGCCGAAGTCGATGCCCTGGTTCGGGATGCGCTGGAGCTGGGCCTTCACGGATTCCAGCAACTCCAGGAGGCCGCCACCCGCGGGGGCTTCGAGCACCACAGGGAAGATGGAGGTGAACCACCCCACCGTGCGAGAGAGGTCAACGTCATCGAACAGCGGCTCCCGGCCGTGGCCCTCCAGGTCCACGAGCCACCTTCGGCCCCCCGTCCAATTCGACAGCACGGAGGTGAGCGCGGTGAGCAGGACATCGTTCATCCCGCAGCGGAACGCCTCAGGCACCTCGCGGAGGAGCGCGGACGTCTCCTCCGCTCCGAGTTCCACGGTGTACGTCCGGGCGTCCGCGGCGGTGTCGCTGGCGGCCGATGCTCCGGGCAGGTCCTCCGGGAGCCTTGCCACATTGGAGCGATCCATCCGCCGCCAGTAGTCGAAGGCGGGGGTGGCGGAGGCCGCGTACTCGCGCAGCCGTCTGGACCAGTGCTGGTACGAGGTGGTCTTCGCAGGGAGGTGGATTTCGCGTCCCTGGAGGAGGGACTGGTACGCCGCCTGGAGATCCTCCAGCAGGACACGCCAGGAGAAGCCGTCCACGGCCAGGTGATGGGCGAGGAGCAGCAGGCGTCCCGCCTTCCCGTGGCCGAGGTCGAACCACACGGCCCGCAGCAGTGGGCCCTGTT
This sequence comes from Myxococcus sp. AB036A, assembly GCF_006547355.1. NCBI lineage: Bacteria > Pseudomonadati > Myxococcota > Myxococcia > Myxococcales > Myxococcaceae > Myxococcus > Myxococcus sp. AB036A. The sequence goes on from NZ_VHLC01000014.1 coordinate 76,605, forward strand.
GGAGATCCAGGCTTTCTTGGAGGCTTGCCGCGGTGGCCTCCAATTCGCGGCGCTGATGTTCCGGGGGCAAGCCGGAGAGATTGAACATGCTCACGGCTGGCGCGCGCTCCAGCTCGACACAGTGCTGGGTCCAGCCATGCCCGGTTTCTTCAAAGCGCAGCCGGAGCGCGTCGTGATGGGCGAGGAGCGCCTGGAGCGCCGGATCGAGGAGGTCCGAGCGGAAGGCCGCGTGGGTTTCCAGCAGCACGGCCTGGTTGAAGTGGTGGGGGGCGGGTTGGGGCTGCCGGAAGAACCAGCACTGGATTGGGGTGAGTGGGACGTCACCCTTGACCAGTCCCTGCTCCGCGATGATGGCCCCACCGGTACCCGCCGCCGCAGCGAGCTCCTCGAACGTCTGATGATCGAAGAGTTGCTTCGGGGTCAGGTGCAGGCCGGCCCGGTTCGCCCGGCCAATCAGCTGCACGCCCAGGATGGAGTCGCCGCCGAGGTCGAAGAAGTTGTCGCGGATGCCGACCCGTTCCAGGCGCAGGATCTCGGCACCGAGGGAGCACAGCAGGGCTTGCGTGCGGGTCCGAGGCGCGACGTACGCGTGGTGGGGTTCGCGTGCGAGCGCCTCCGGCGCGGGGAGCGCCCTGCGGTCCACCTTGCCGTTCGGCGACAGGGGCAGTGCGTCCAGTGGCACCACCACCGAGGGGACCAGGTGTTCCGGGAGCTTCGCGCGAGCGAGCTGGCGCAGCACCTCGGGCTCCACGTCCGCGCCTTCATTCGGTACCACGTAGGCCACCAGCCGCTTGCTGCCCTCGAGGTCCTCGCGCGCGACCACCACCACCTCGCGGACGCCGGGGGCCTGGCCGAGCACCCCTTCAATCTCGCCCAGCTCGATGCGATATCCTCGCACCTTGACCTGCTCGTCCCTGCGGCCGAGGAAGTCCAGCACTCCATCCGGGAAGCGGCGCACCCGATCCCCAGTCCGGTACAGCCTGGCGCCAGGGATGTCGCCGAACGGATCCGGCACGAAGCGCTCCGCGGTCAGCTCCGGCCGGGCCAGGTAGCCGCGGGCCACGCCGTCCCCGCCGATATAGAGTTCCCCGGGCACTCCCACCGGTACGAGGCGCAGGTGCGCGTCGAGCACGTAGAGTCGCGTGTTCGCGATTGGCCGGCCGATCGCTACTGACCCCGTGCGGGCGTCACCCGGCCTGGCCTCGTGGACGCAGCAGCCCACCACCGTCTCGGTCGGCCCGTACTCATTGATGAGCCGTGTCCCTGGTGCGTGGCTCCTCCAGGGCTCCAGCGCTTCGGCGGTCAATGCCTCCCCGCCAATGACGAACGCTCGCGCCTGTCCGGCCAGCGCCGCCGGGTCGAGCTGCCGCGCGAGCAGCTTCAGGTGCGTCGGCGTCAGCTTGACCAGGCTGAAATCTGGCTTCGAGCGGAGTGCCTTGGCCAGCCCCTCCAGCCGGTCGTCCTCTGGGACCAGCGTCACCGTCCTTCCTGCCACCAGCGGCGCGAGAAGGCTCGTCACCGTCAGGTCGAAGGAGATGGAGGAATGCACCGGAGCCCCCGAGCCCTCCGCCACGTGGTACGCGCCGGTGCACCAGCTCAGGTAGTTCACCACTCCCCGGTGTTCAATCATCGCCCCCTTCGGCGTGCCGGTGGAGCCCGAGGTGTAGAGCACATACGCCAGGTTCCCGGCGGTGACGGGGGCCTCCAGATTCGACGTCGCCTCGCGCGCCAGCGGCTCCTGGTCCGCGTCCAGGCACAGCAGTTGCTCTCCTTGCGAGGGGAGCCGGTCGGCGATTCGTTCGAGGGTGACCAGCACCGGAACGCGGGCGTCCCGGAGCATGAAGCCGAGCCGCTCGGAGGGGTAGGTGGGGTCGAGCGGGAGGTACGCACCGCCCGCCTTGAGGATGCCGAACAGGCCCACCACCAACTCCGGACCGCGCTCGAGGCACAGGCCGACCACCGTCTCGGGGCCAACGCCCATCGCCCGCAGGCGCCTGGCGAGCTGGTTCGCTCGCTCGTTCAGGTCGCGGTAGCGGAGCGTGAAGCCTTCGTGGAGGACCGCGAGGGACTCGGGCGTCCGGCGGACCTGCTCCTCGAAGAGCGTATGAACGCAGGCCGCGTGGGGGTACTCCGCCCGGGTGTCGTTCCAGACGGCGAGCAGTTGCTGCTCCTCATCCGCGGACAGGAGCGGGAGCGCGGAGATGCGGCAGCCAGGGGCCGCCACCGCGCCCGCCAGGAGCCGCTGGAAGTGCGCCACCATCCGGCGGATGGTGCCTTCATCGAACAGCTCCGTGCTGTACTCCCACTTGCACTCCAGCCCCCGCGGCGTCTCCGCCACGAAGACGGTGAGGTCCAATTTCGCGGAGGCCTGTTCCAGCTCCACCGGCTGAATCGTGAGCCCGGGCAGCGACAGCTCCGAGAGCGCCACGTCCTGGAGCAGGAGTTTGACTTGAAAGATGGACGCATGGCCCCGGCTCCGCTCGGGATTGAGCACCTTGACCAGCTCTTCGAAAGGCAGGTCCTGATGCGCGTACGCGTCCAGCGCCGTGGCGCGCACCTGCCCGAGCAGCTCCCGGAATGGGGGATCTCCGTCGAAGCGGGTGCGCAGCGCGAGCTGGTTGACGAAGAAGCCGATCAGCCCCTGGGTCTCGGCGCGGCTGCGATTGGCCACGTCCGTGCCCACGACGATGTCATCCTGTCCGGTGTAGCGATGAAGGAGCGCTTGGAACGCCGCCATCAGCATCATGAACAGGGTCGCGCCTTCGCGCCGGGCCGCTGCCCGGAGCGCCTCCGCCAGCTCCGTGGGAATGAGGGACGCCAGACTAGCGCCCGCGCCACTCCACGCCGCCGGACGCGGCCGGTCCGTTGGCAACGCCAGCACCTGCGGCGCGCCCGCGAGCTGCCGCCGCCAATACGAGAGCTGGCGTTCGAGCACCTCCCCCTGGAGCCAGCTTCGTTGCCAGAGCGCGAAGTCCGCGTACTGGATGGGCAACTCCGGTAGCGCGGGCCCGGTGCCGGGGGCCGCGGTGTAGAGCGCGGCCACCTCCCGCACGAGCACGGTCTCGGACCAACCGTCCGAGACAATGTGGTGGAGGGTGAGCAGCAGCACGTGGTCGTCCGGAGCGAGCCGCAGCAGGGTGGTCCGCACGAGCGGTCCCCGGGTCAGATCGAATGGCCGCGAGGACTCTTCCCGAGCCATCCTCGAGGCCATCGCCTCTCGGCCGTCAGGCGGATGTTCCTCGAGCGACACCAACGGGACGGGATGGGGGGCTGGCGGGGTGATGTGCTGGAATGGCTGGTCCTCGGCCATCTGGAAGGTGGTGCGCAGCGACTCGTGACGCCGCACGACCTCGGAGCAGGCGCGCCGGAATGCCTCCACGTCCAACGGGCCGCGCAATCTGAGCGGCACCGCCATGTTGTACAGGGCGCTGTCCGGCTCGAGCCGGTCGAGGAACCACAGCCGCTGCTGCGCGAACGACAGCGGAATCCGCGGGGGCCGTGGTGCGCTCGGGATGATGGCGTGGGTGGGGGTGGCCGCTTGGGCCTCTCGAAGGAAGTCGATCAGCTCCGATTTGTGGGCGCGCAAGGAAGCGCGCAGCTCCTCGGTGAGCACGCCCTTGGGCGCGCTGCAACGGAGCTGCTCCTGCTCCAGCCACAGCCTTACGCCCCGCTGGCGCAGCTCCGTGACCAGCTCGAGGACTGTCACAACTCCACCTCTTCGCGCTCGATGTCCTCCGGCTCGTCCTTGGGAGGGCCCGAGGTCGCCCAGCGGAGGGCCTCGATCTTCTCCGCCAGCCGGGCCACCGTGGTCAGCTCGAACAGGGTCCGCAGCGGCAGGTCGATGCCGAAGAGTTCGCGCAGCCGGGAGTGCGCGCGGACAGCGAGCAGCGAGTGGCCGCCGAGCTCGAAGAAATCATCCTCGACGCCGATCGGCTGGCGCGACAGCACCTCTTGCCAGAGCGCCACGAGCCGCTCCTCCACATCGGAGCGAGGGGGCGAGGGCGCACGCGCTTCCTGGGCAGCGGCGGCGTCCGGTATGGGCAACGCCTTGCGGTCCACCTTCCCGTTGGCGTTCAGCGGCAACGCGGGCAACACGACGAAGACAGAGGGCATCATGTAGTGCGGCAGATGTCCCTGGAGGAACTCACGGAGGAGGGTGATGCCCTCGTGGCCGTCGCGGCTGCTGCCCCCGGCAGCTCCGGGCCAGGTCCCCTCGCGTGGCACCACATAGGCGACCAGTTGTTTGCCGCGGGTGGGCAGCTCGCGCGCCACCACCACGGCTTGCCTGACCGTTGGGTGCCGGGCGAGCACCGACTCCACCTCACCGGGCTCCACCCGGAAGCCGCGAATCTTCACCTGGAAGTCCGCCCGGTCGAGGAACTCGATGCTTCCGTCGGGGCGATAGCGGCAGATGTCACCCGTCTTGTAGAAGCGCGCCCCGCTGAGGGTGGAGAACGGATCCGGTAGGAACGACGCGGCCGTGCGCGTGGGATTGTTCAGGTAGCCGCGGCCCACCCCGATGCCGCCAATGTACAGCTCCCCAGCGAGCCCGACAGGCACCGGACGCAGCCGCGAATCCAGGATGTACATCGTCAGGTTCGGCAGCGCGTAGCCCACCGGTACGCGCTCCTCGTCGTCCGGTGGTGGCTGGGACACCGTGTAGAGGTTCGTGTCGTCCGAGGTCTCCGTCGGGCCGTAGGCATTGAGCAGCGGCACGCGCGGGTACAGTTTCAGCCACCGTCTGCAAAGCGCGGGCGGGAGCACCTCTCCGGTGGGAATGAGGCAGTGGAGCGACTGCATCGGCAACCGCGCGGGGTCCATCCGCTCGAGCTGCTCAATCATCGCCGTCAGCAACGCGGGAACCACCTCGAGGACTGTGATGCCTGTCCGGTCCAACTCCGCCAGGAAGCTGGCGGGATCCCGCGTCAGCTCGGTGTCGAGAATCTGGACGCGTGCTCCCAGCAGCAGCGGGGCGAGGAACTGCCAGACGGAGATGTCGAAGCACTGTGAGGCCGTTTGAGCCATCACGTCCGCCGGCCCCAGCCGCAGGAAATCAATCATGCCGCGCATGTGGTTGATCTTCCCAGCGTGCTCCAGCATGGCGCCCTTGGGGGCGCCCGTGGAGCCGGACGTGTAGATGACATACGCCAGGTTCCGCCCGTGGCTGCGGCACGGCGGATCGTCCGCTGGCGCCTGGCGCTCCAGCAACTCTGGGATCTCCAATGCGCGTGGCCGGGCACCGGCGGGCAGGAGCGCCAGCGCCGCGTCGAGCAGCGCGCGGCGTTCTCGGGACACCACCACCATGGGGGTCTGGCTCTGCCCGAGGATTTGCGCCAACCGCTCGGCGGGGTGGTCCGGATCCAACGGGAGGTAGGCGCCTCCCGCCTTGAGAATCCCGACGATGGAGGCGAGGAAGTCCACCCCTCGATCACCGAGCAGCGCGACGACGATGTCGGGCCCCACGCCTTCCGTGATGAGCGGATGTGCCAGCTGGTTGGACCGGGCGTTGAGCTCGCGGTAGGTGAGCTGGTCGTCGCGGTGAGTCACCGCGATTGCGTCCGGGGTCCGTGCGGCCTGCTCCTGGATGAGCTGCGGGATGGAGCTGTTGAACGGGTAGTCCGCCCGCTGCTGGTTCCAGTCGAGCAGGACTTGCCGGCGCTCGGCGTCCGGCAGCATCGAGAGTTCGTCCAGGCGCCGCTCGGGGTGATGGGCCAGCTCCTCGAGCAGCCGCGCGTAGTGCGTCAGCAGCCGCGCGAGCGTCGCATCGTCGAGCTGCCGGCGATCGTAGCTCGCCAGGAGGGTGAAGGCAGGGCCGGGGACAACGTCGATGTGAAGGATGTAGCTGGTGAAGTCGTAGGTCTCGATGTCCGTGACGGTCGCGCCACCGCCCGGCGAGGTCTCGGCGTGGGCGAAGGGGAAGCTCTCGAAGACGAGCAGCGTCTCGAAGAGGTTCTGGCCGCGCGGCACCTCGCTCCAGCCGTGAATCTGCACGAGCGAGCTGTACTCGTACTGGCGCGCTTCGGCCTGCTCGCGCTGGAGCTGTTGGAGGTATGGCAGGACGAGGCCGTCTGGATCGACCCGCGTCCGCACCGGCTGGGTGTTGATGAACATCCCCACCATGGATTGCGCGCCCGGCAGGTCAGCGGGCCGTCCGGACACCGTGGTGCCAAAAACGACGTCGGACTGGCCGCTATAGCGGCTGAGCAGCAGCGCCCAGATGCCTTGGAAGAGGGTGTTTGGCGTCAGCGCGTGCGTCCGGGCAAGGGCGCGGAGCTGCTCCGACGTCTCTTCGGAAAGAATGAGTGAGGAGCGCCCATGCCAGGAACCCTCGGCCTTCGTGGCCCGCGCCACCGGCAGGGGCGTGGGTGAGGAGAAGCCTGCCAGCCGCTCGCGCCAGAAGTGCTCCGCCTGCCCGGATGATTGCTGTTGGAGCCAGGCAATGTAGTCGCGGTAGGGGCGCGTGGCGCTGCGCGCGGGGCGTTCGCCCCGGACGAGCGCGTGGTACGCGTCGAGGCACTCCTCGAGGAGCAGCCCGAGTGACCAGCCATCCAGCAGCAGGTGATGACAGCTCCAGACGAACGTGTGGGTCCGAGGGCTGGTGCGGATGAGGAGCAGCCGCATGAGCGGCGCCTGGTCGAGCGCGAACCCGCGCTGGCGATCCGCATCGAGGAGGGCCGCCAGCTCACGATGCTGTGCCTCGGGTGCGAGGTGGCCCCAATCCTGCCGGGTGAGCTGCACGGAGACGGCACGGTGGACGACCTGGAGGGGCTCCTCCAACTCCTCCCAGGTGAACGAGGTGCGCAGCGCTGGGTGCTGATCGAGGACGTGCTGCCACGCTGCCTCGAAGTGCGCCGGCTCCACGTGCCCCTCCAGTGTGCACGTAATCTGGAGGAAATACTGTCCTGCCTCGGGAGCGTACAGGGTGTGGAAGAGCATCCCCTGTTGCAGGGGCGAGAGCGGGTAGATGTCTTCGATGGCGTGGTGTGACATCAGTCAGCCCGTCCGGTTCGTTGAGAGGGACACGCCGCGAGCAGGGCGGCAATGTGAGAGGTACCGTTGTTTCAATGGCAGTTCAATCCAGGGAACACGTTCCACGCCTATGTATGGGTGGAGCGTGCGCCGCGCGCCCACGCCACGCGTTCGTCGATGCGGCGGCTCAACCGGTAGAGGGCTGGACTGAAGCCCATGCGGGGCCAGGCGCGGGAGGCGGTCAGATTGGTTGCGCGCCAATCGGTGATACAGGCGCGGAATCCCATTCGCCTGGCCTCCTCCACGCCGCGCGCGAACAGCGCACGGCCAACGCCGCGGCAGCGAACGTCCTCCCGTGTGACCCCTACCGTGAAGGTGACGCTATTCGGAGGCGTCAGCACTTCATCGGGGGACTGTTCAGCAGGGCTGAAGATGGCGAACCCGAGCAGCCGTCCTTCCTGCTCGGCGAGCCAGATGCGATCGGCTTCGCCCTCAATCAACTCCGTGTAGTCCTGCGGCCAGTCTTCGGAGAACTCGGGCAGGTACGGCGCGAACACCGGTGACGCGCGCTGGTGCTCGGAGATGAGCCCCGCCATTTCCAGGAGCCGATCCAAATCGTCCATGCCCGCGCGGCGGATCCGGAGGGGGCTGTCCAGGGCGCCAGGCCGAAGGTCCACCGGGTCCAGGGAACGGAGCGCGTGGACTTGCTCATGCCCGAAGCCGGCGCCGTACCAGGCCTCGAGCGCGGGACGATCATGGGCGGGGACGAGCGCGGCGTGAACGAAGCAGCCGTCCTGGACCCACTGCGCGGCCAGGGCCGCATACAGGTCGCGGTACACCTCGGGACTCGTTCCCGGGGCGAGCGCGTGGCCGGGCGCGAACAGCCAGGCCGAGCGCCCCCATGTGGTGTCGATCCGCAGTGTCCCGAGGGCGAAGCCGATGAGCTGCCCGTTCTGGAGCGCGGCGAAGCCGCTCGTGCGAGGCCGCTGCCGGAGCGCTTCCAGGATCCGCCGCGCTTCGGCGGCTGACTCGGGCTCACCCGGCAACAGCGGGAGCGCGGCCCGGTGGGCGCGGTGCCGCAGGGCGAGCAGCGAGGCGGCCGCTTCCAGGTGCTCGTTCACGAAGGGGACCAGGTTCATGGTCCGAGCTTGTCCCGTCTTCCGCGGACAGTCCATGTTCCCTGGAAGCCACGCCGCGGCCTCACGCCACGGGCTGCGTCAACGCCAGACGCACCAGTCGCATCGCTTGTTCGAGCAGCTTGGGGTCGTCGGATGGGAAGCGGTAGGGGAACCGGTAGCGCGCGCGCAGCGACGCCACACGTTCGGCGATCTGCTCCGTCGGCTGCGTCTGGAGGATCGCCGCGACGAAGAGCTTGGCGAGCTCCTCCATGTCGTCGGCCATGAGTCCGTGGTACGTGGGCTCGTTCAGGCCGACCCGGAGGACCGGTTCAGGAATGCCGGGCAGCGATGGATAGGCATTGGTGCGGATGCCCGCGTCGAACAGCCGCTGGCTCGCGGTGAACGCGTCCACGCCGGATGCCCGCGTCCGGACCCAGAGCTGATGGCCGGCAGAGAAGCCGCGTTCCTTGCCGTCAAGCTCCAACCCAAGACGATCGAGCGCGGCGCCGAAGCGCCGGGTATTCAGCACCACCTGGGCAGCGTACTGCTCACCCCGGCAGTGCTTGAACTCGAGCAGCGCCAACGCCAGGCTCACCGTCGCGCCGAAGTGGTGGCTGCTCACCATGTACTGCTGGGTTGCTCGGAAGCGCTCGAAGAGTTCCCTCCGGTTGGTGGCGAAGATGGCCTTCTGCGGTCCTGGGAAGGTCTTGTGGGTGGAGCCGCCGAAGGAGTGGGCGCCCTCCGCGAGCGGATTGGGAAGCTGGCGGCCGAGCACCAGACCCATCCAATGGCTTGCGTCGATGTGGAGCAGGGCGTTCGGGGCCTCTCGCTGGACGGCCCGCGCCAGCCGTTCGACGTCCAGGGGAAACAGCGCATTGGACTGATCGATGTAGACGAGCCCCGGCTGGTGGGCGCGCAGCGCCTCGACGAACTGTGTCTCGTCCACGGTGTGCGCGTCGGGCCCCGTGGCGTAGCAGACCTTCAATCCCAGCCGGGCGGCGACGCTCGCGGTCGCATAGTGCCCGCCCTGGGCGCGGGATAGCAGCATCACCGTGGAGCCAGGGGGGCCTCCGAACGCGGACAGCGTCAGGGTCATCAGGTTCAGCCCGGACAGCGCGCGCACGTTGACGAACTCGGCGCCGGCCAGCTCGCGCAGCAGCGGCCTCGCCAGCTCGGTCTCCAGCGAGGACAGCTCTTGTACGCCCCGGAACTCCCAGGGCTCCTCTTCTGCCCCATCATTGAAAAAATAGCGGTGGTGTAGATCGAGCAGCATCGGCAGCTTGGCCAGCGCCGACATGCTGTTCTCGCTCGGCACCATGTTCAGGGTGCGCGCGGCGCGTGTCTCGTGCTGTTCGAGGCGGGTCAGGATCTCTGAGATCTGTTCCAGGTCCACGGACACTCCTTGAGGGAGGCCCGCGAGACAGGCCTCCACCGTGCAATCCTAACGTCATGTGCCAGGCGCTGGTTCGCTGTCGGAGCCGCGAGCGGCACTTGCATGACTTTCCCATGATTGGCACAATCCTGGACTCTCACCGGAGGGTTCAGGATGAACGTCCGGATGCGCAGCCCCCACGTCGCGTGAGCACGTCCAGACGGCAGCGCGCTTCAGCCGTTCCCGGGCGGGCGCGTGGGCCGGGTGGGGAAGCGTTCGAGGCGGTGAGGAATGGCAAGGTCGACACCGCAGGTGGGTCTCCCTCTCGAGGACGCTTCATCCTTCCTGCTGCACGAGCAGGTCGCGGAGCAGGCCCGGCGCACGCCGGACGCCATCGCGATCTGGTCCGAAGAGGAGGAGGTGTCCTACGGGGAGCTGGAGGCTCGTGCCAACCGGCTCGCCCACCACCTGCGGCGGCTGGGGGTGGGACCCGAGTCCATCGTGGGACTGCACGTCCCTCGCTCCATCGACATGGTGGTCTGTGTGCTCGGCATCTGGAAGGCGGCGGGTGCCTATCTTCCGCTCGATCCGGAGTACCCCGCCGAGCGCCTGCGGCTCTTCCTGGCGGAGGCGCGCGCGGACCTGCTGGTGACCTCCGGCTCCGTGGACGTGCGATGGGAGTGGGGCGGCCATCGCGCCGTCGAGCTGCGGCGGGATGCGGCCCGGATTGCTTCCGAGCCCGATTCTCCGCCCGATAGCGGACCCACCGCCGAGCACCTGGCCTACGTCATCTACACATCGGGCTCTACTGGGAGCCCGAAGGGCGTGATGGTGACGCACCAGGCGGTGGCCAACCACTTGCGCTGGCGTCAGGAGACGTACCCTCTGGGCGCGGCAGACGCGTTCCTGCAAAAGGCCTCCCTGAGCTTTGACATCTCGGTCTGGGAGATCTTCGCGCCGCTGATCGCTGGCGCGCGCCTGGTGCTCGCTCGGCCGGGCGGGCAGCGGGATGGAAGCTACCTGGCCGGCTTGATCGCGCGGCAGAACGTGTCCGTCGCGCACTTCGGCCCCACGCTGCTTCGGGTGCTGCTGGCGGCGCCGGAGCTGGAGCGCTGCCTATCGCTGCGGCACGTCTTCTGTGGTGGCGAGGTGGTCCCGGTCTCCTTGTGTGAGCGGTTGCTGGCGCGGGTGCCGGCGCGGCTTCACCACCAATATGGGCCGACCGAGGCGACCATCGATGCCTCCTGCTGGGACTGTGTCCCGGGGGAGACGCGCCCCTATGTCCCGATGGGAGCGCCGGTGGCGAAGACGCGGCTCCATGTCCTGGACGCACGCGGTTTCCTCTCCGCGCCGGGTGAGGTGGGAGAGCTCTTCATCGGGGGCGTGGGGCTGGCACGGGGATACCTCCGGCGCCCGGACCTCACCGCGGCTGCCTTCGTCCCGGATCCGTTCAGCGAGGAGCCGGGCGCGCGGCTGTACCGCACGGGAGACCTCGTCCGACGGATGCCGGATGGGACGCTGCAGTTCCTTGGCCGCCGCGATCATCAGGTCAAGGTTCGTGGCTACCGTGTCGAGCTGGGTGAGATCGAGGCGGCCCTCGTGGGCCACCCCGGGCTCCGCGAGGCGGTGGTGGTCCATGGCGAAGGGGAGGGCGAGAGCCGACTGGTGGCTTATGTCGTCCCGGCGCGGAATGCCGCGGAGCCGCTTGGGCTCACGGCGCTTCGGGCGTTCCTGGAGCGGTCCTTGCCGGACTACATGGTTCCGGCGGTCTTCGTTCAGTTGGACGGACTTCCCCTGACTCTGACAGGCAAGGTGGACCGTGGCGCGCTGCCCGAGCCATCGGCGTTCAACCGCCTCGTGCCATCAGGCATTCAGGAGGCGCCGCGGGATTCGCTGGAGGAAAGGCTGTCTCAGCTCTGGGGAGAGGTGCTGCGCGTCGCGCCCCCGGGACGCCACGCGCACTTTCTGGAGCTGGGAGGGGACTCCATCCTCGCTGTCCGGATCGCTGCCCGTCTCCGCGAGGCGGGTTGCCGGTGCCGGCCCTCCCAGCTCTTCAGCCATCCCACCATCGCGGAGCTCGCCGGGGTGCTGCGCGCGGCCTCGCAGCAACTCCCGGAGGGAGGGCGCGACTCCGCTGTCCTGGAGGAAGAGTGGCCCTCTTCTGCCGTGGCAGAGCCGTATCCGCTCACGCCCATGCAGGAGGGAATGCTGTTCCACACGCTGCTCGCGCCCGGTTCGCGCGTGTACCACGAGCAGTTGGAGTTCGAACTTCGCGGTCCGCTCGTTCCGGAGCTTATCGAGCAAGCCTGGTGTGAGGTGGGAGCCCGTCATCCGGGGCTGCGGATGCGCTTCCAGTGGGAGGGGCTCTCCGCTCCACGCCAGTCCGAGGCGCGGGAGTTGCCGCCAATCGAGTGGTGGGACTGGCGCTCACAGGATCCGCTCGCGTTCGAGGAACAGCGCGAGCGTTTTCTCGCCGAGGATCGGGCGCGCGGTTTTGCGCTCACAGACGCGCCGCCGGTGCGCCTGTCGGTGGTCCGGCTGGAGGATGGGCGGTATTGGGCCGTCTGGAGCCTGCACCACCTCGTCTTTGATGGCTGGAGCGCGGCGCTCGTTCTGGGCGAACTCTTCGCCACGTACGCGGCGCTCCGGGCTGGGACCCGCCATGCGCTGCCCCCGGCCCGGCCGTACCGGGATTTCGTGCGATGGGTCCGCTCGCGTGACTTCTCCTCGGAGGCTCCGTTCTGGCGGGAATCGCTGGGGCCTGGCGTCTCTCCAACACCCCTGTTCGTGGACCGCCGGCCCACCAACCGCGTGCCGGAGCCGGACGCGGCGCTGCGGCTGCGGCTCGACGCCGGACGGACCGCCCGGCTCAAGGCCCTGGCGGGGCGTCACCGCATCACGCTGAACACGCTTCTGGCGGGAGCGTGGGCCGTGCTCCTGGGGCGCTACAGCGGCCAGCGCGAGGTGATGTTTGGGCTGGCGGTGTCCGGGCGTTCCATCGAACTGGACGGAGTGGAAGGCATCGCCGGGTTGCTGCTCAACACGTTGGCCGTGCGGGTGGAGGTGCCCTCCCAGGCCACCGCCGACGGCTGGCTGCGCACGCTCCAGGCTCGGCTCACCGAGCTCCTTGCTCACGAGCAGACACCGCTCGCCGAGGTCCAGCGGTGGTGCGCCGGCAAGCCCGGTGAGGCGCTCTTCGAGAGCCTGCTCGTCTTCGAGAATTACCCTGCGGAGGCGGCGTGCTGGAGCCCGCCGGGCACCGGGCTCGTTGTCGAGCGCCGCTTCGGCGCGGCGCGTGCTCCCTATGCGCTTACGATCACCGCGCGTCCGGGCGAGGCGCTCGAACTCTGGGCCTCCTACGAGCGCGCCCGGTTCAGCGATGAGGTGATCCAGCGGTTGTTGGGGCACCTGGAGCAGTCACTCTGGGCGCTGGTGGAGGGAGGCTCCAAGGCGTTGGCGTCGCTGGAGTTGCTGCCAGGGGGCGAACTGTCGGCGCTGCTGGAGCGCGGCCGAGGACCGCGAGTGGCACCCGCGGTTGAGGCCGATCTCCCCGCCCTCTTGGAAGCCCAGGCCGCGCGCACTCCGGAGACGGTCGCGGCGGTGTTCCAGGACGAGCGGGTGACGTACCGCGAGCTGGACGCGCGCGCGAACCAGCTTGCCCACATGCTGCGAAGCCATGGCGTGGGTCCAGAGGCGCGGGTGGGGCTCTGTCTCCCGCGCTCGCTGGAGCTGCTGGTCGCGGTGCTGGGGGTGCTCAAAGCGGGTGGGGCATATGTCCCGCTGGATCCAGACTACCCAGCCGAGCGGACGGCCTACATGATGGCGGACGCGGGCGTGACCGTGCTGTTGACGCACTCCGCGGTGCGCGGCCGGCTTCCCACGGGGCAGGTCCGGTCGATCCTCTTCGATGACGTTCGCGGTGAGCTGGCCGCGTTGCCCTCCACGCCTCCACCGCGGTCGGCGCTCTCCACCCGGTTGGCGTACGTCCTCTATACCTCCGGCTCCACCGGGCGTCCCAAGGGCGTGATGGTGACGCACCAGAACGTGCTCAACTTCCTCCAGTCGATGCGGCGCGAGCCGGGGCTGGGGCCCGAGGACGTGGTGCTCGCGCTGACCTCACTCTCCTTCGACATCGCGGGGCTGGAGTTCTTGCTGCCGCTGGCGGTGGGCGCCCGCGTGGTGATTGCTCCGCAGGCGTGGCAACGCGATGGGGCACTCCTGGCCGCGGGGTTGAGCCGGTGCGGCGCGAGCGTGCTGCAGGCCACCCCCGCCACCTGGCAGATGCTGTTGCAGGCCGGGCTCCCGGTGGGCCTGCGGCTGCGAGCCTTCTGCGGTGGAGAGGCCATGTCCCGGCCGCTCGCCCGCGCGCTCCGGGACGCGGCCGTGAGCGTTTGGAACCTGTATGGCCCCACCGAGACGACCATCTGGTCCGCGGTGGCGCGCCTCCAGGGCGAGGCGGCGGAACCGTCGCTCGGCCACGCCATCGACAACACGGAGTTGTACGTCCTCGACGCGGGGGGGCGCCCGGTGCCGGTGGGCGTCGCCGGCGAGCTGTTCATCGGCGGTGAGGGAGTGGCTCGGGGCTACCTCGGCCAGCCGGCGCTCACGGCGGAGCGCTTCGTTCCTGATTCCTTCTCGGCCAGGCTGGGGGCGCGCCTGTACCGCACCGGTGATCTCGTCCGCTGGCGGGAGGGCGGGGGGCTCGAGTTCCTTGGGCGCATGGACCATCAGGTGAAGGTGCGTGGCCACCGCATCGAGCTGGCGGAAATCGAGACGACGCTCGCCGGGCATCCGGCGGTGGCGCAGGCGGTGGTCGTTGCCCGGGTGCACGCAGCCGAGGATGTGCGGCTGGTGGCGTACTTCATCCCGCGGACGGGCCAGGACGGGCTGGATGTGCAGGCGCTGCGCCAGTGGCTCTCGGAAAGGTTGCCTGGGCCCATGATGCCCACCGCGTTCGTCCCGCTGGTCTGCTTCCCGTTGACGCCGAACGGCAAGGTCGAACGCCGCGCATTGCCAGAGCCGGAGTGGGGGGCGGCTCCACGGGGGACGGGTGCATCCGTCCCGCCGCGGAGCGCCACCGAGCGAGCCGTGGCGGGACTCTGGCGCGAGCTGCTGGGGGGGAGTTCGATTCCCGGCGTGTTCGACAGCTTCTTCACGCTGGGGGGACACTCGCTGCTGGCGGTCCGGTTCGCCATGCGGGCGCACACAACCTTCAGGGTCGAGCTGTCGCTTCAGGCGCTGCTCGAGCAGCCGACCGTCGCGGGGATGGCGGCGGTCATTGATGCGGCGTTGGAGCGCTCGCCGGTTCCGAGAGGGGATGCGGAGGTGGATCCGCTGGCCGACGCCGTGCTGCCACCCGGGATCGAACCTCGTGGCGCGATGCCCGCGCGGCCGCGCCCCCCTCGGCACCTCCTGCTGACGGGCGCGACCGGCTTCGTGGGCGCCTTCCTGTTGAAGGAGCTGCTGGAGCGGCTGCCCGCGCGCATCCACTGCCTCATCCGCGCGGCTGGGCGCGAGGAGGCGGGGGCCAGGCTGGAGCGGCGGCTCCGCGCCTATGGACTCTGGGAGGAGCGCTTCCGGGAGCGGATCGAACCTGTCCCGGGAGACCTGGCGAAGCCCGGGCTGGGGCTTTCGTCCGAACAGCTCGGCGCACTCGCCGGGCGGATCGACGCCATCTACCACTGCGGCGCGGAGGTGAGCTTCCTCTACCCGTACCGGGAGATGCGGGCGCCCAACGTGCAAGCGACGCAGGCGCTTCTGGAGCTTGCGTGCCGGGGCCGGCCGAAAGTGTTCCACCACGTGTCCACGCTGTCCGTCTTCCCGCCGCATCTTCGCCGGGGAGGGGCCCTGCTCACGGAGGATGATGCCATCGAGGGCGCGACGGGCTTCCGCACCGGTTATGCCCAGAGCAAATGGGTGGCGGAGCGGTTGGTGGCGCAGGCCCGCAGCCGGGGAATGCAGGTCGCCATCTACCGCCTGGGCAACGTGACCGGCCACAGCCAGACGGGCGTCTGGAATACCACCGACTTCGTCACCCGAACCCTGAAGAGCTTCATCCAGCTCGGCAGCATGCCGGTGTTGGATGGCACGCTGGACCTGCTCCCAGTGGATTTCGTCGCGAAGGCGATCGTGCACCTGGCGCAAGAGCCGCAATCCCTTGGGAGAACGTTCCATATGAGCCACCCGCGGCCGGTGTCGGCCGGGCTGCTGCGGGGGTGGCTGGAGACGTTGGGCTATTCGCTGCGCAGCCTGTCGCAGGCCGAGTGGCTCGATGAGTTGCGGCGGGAGACGGAGCGCCGGGACCACAACGCCCTCTTCGCGCTCGCTCCGCTGATTGGAGCGCGGGAGGCGCCGGGCGGCGCGGGGCCCCTGCAACTGTTTTCATCCTGGGGGCGCGTGGACCACCGGAACACGCGCGCGGGATTGGAGGGCAGTGGCATCGAATGCCCGCTGGTGGACGAGTCCCTCTTCCGCACCTACTTCAAGTACTTCGTCGAGAGCGGCTTCCTCCGCGCGCCTGGAGCCTGAGCGTCGGCCCACGCCGGACGGCGCTCTGCCGCCTAGTCGGACACCTCTGGAGGCAGCATGTCCTGGCAGCGCCGGATGCCTCGCTGGGCCTCCACGAGCTGCGGATGGTCGCGCTTCAAGGCGCGATAGAGGGTGATGGCCGTCTCGCAGTTGCCGTCATTCTCCAGGGCGCGGGCGCGGGCCATGCGCTTCGAGGCGTCCTCCACCTTGCCCGCGAGTGCCGCCAGCTCGGGCTCGACGGCCTCCAAGCCCAGGCTCCGTGCCTGGGCCAGCCGTTTCATCGCGCTGTCCAGCCGGCCTTCGTTGAAGTCATTGCCGATGTCGATGGCCTGTCCCGCCGCGAGCACCTTGAGCTGCCGGGTCGCGACATCGTCGGGCGCCGTCTCCACCGTCCCGGTGGTGGCGTGAGGTGACGCTCCGGCCTCTTTGGCGGGGGGCGCCGGTTGCGCCGGGGAGGCGACTGGAACCAGGGTTCCCTCCTTGACGTCGTCGCCGCTCCCGCCCCGGAGGGCCACGAGGCCCACGCCGCCCAGGAGCAGGAAGCCCGCGATGCTCAGCCCCACCACCGCGCTGGATTTCGAGCGCTTCGGCGCCGCGTAGGGGGAGGCCGCGTGCGCCGTCTTGTTGAAGCCCTCTGCGCCCACCCGGAGCCCGGAGGGCGCGGCGGGCTGGGTCAGCGGAATGGGCGCGGTGCCCGTCACCGGCGGGGGCTCCGCCGGGGCGGCGCGCACCAGGGTGGCCTCGGAGCCCTCCGTGCCAAACAGGAGCGTGGCCGGTCGCGCTGGTTCGAGACCGCCGCCGGTGATGGCGGGGTTGACGCCGCTGACGGCGCGCCGGCTGGTGAGGGTGGGCAGCGCGTTGACCAGGTCCGACGCGAAGGCCTCCATGGTGGCGTAGCGCTCCTCGCGGCGCTTCGCGGTGGCCTTCTGGATGACGGCGTCGACGGCTGGATGTTGGAGGTCCGCCGTCACCTGCGCCAGTCGTGGCATGGGCTGGTGGACCTGCTTCTGCATGATTTCGGTGACGCTGTTGCCGTCGAAGGGCTGCTGACCGGTGAGCAGCTCGAAGAGGACGATGCCCACCGCGTACACGTCCGCGCGGGCGTCCACGTCCAGGCCCATGGCCTGCTCGGGGGACATGTAGCGCGGCGTGCCGGCCACCGAGCCCTGGAGGGTGAGCCGTGTCGCGCCGTCGGTGATTCGGGCGATGCCGAAGTCCAGCACCTTCACGTGCCAGCCGCGCATGCCCTGCCGGACCATGATGTTCTCCGGCTTGAGGTCGCGGTGGATGACCTGGCGCGCGTGGGCATAGGCGAGCACGTCCGCCACCTGGAGGACGATGTCCACGGCTTCGTCGAGCGCGAGCCGGCCACAGGTGGCGAGCAGGCTCTTGAGGTCATCCCCCTCCACATACTCCATGGAGATGTAGAGGCTGCCTTCCTCGTCCTGCCCGAAGTCGTGCAGCGTCACCGCGTTGGGGTGCGCCACCCGCGCGTAGCTCTTGGCCTCGTTGAGGAAGCGGCGGGCCACGTCCGGGTCCATGGACAGGCCGCTGTTGAGGAACTTCATCGCCACCTGCTGGCCGATGCCCACCTGTTCGGCCAGGTACACCGAACCCATGCCGCCCTGGCCCAGCCGCCGGAGGATGCGGAAGCGGCCTGCCACGACACGGCCGAGCATCCGGTCCACGGCCGGCGCCACCGTCAGCAGCTCGGTGCCGCCACAGGCCGGACAGGCGCCGTCCCACTTCTCATGCTGGACCTCGCACCGCTGGCAGATGAAGAGCGACATGGTGTCCTTGCTGGGCCGGAGGGGAGGGGACCGCGGTCAGCGCGTGGCCGGGGCGTAGCGCTGGAAGAGGATGCGCTCCAACTCGCGAGCTCCCGCCTCGGGAGACTTCCGCTGGGCGGAGGCCGCGCGGAGCACGTCCGTGCGCGCATCTTGCGGCAGGTCCGTCTCCAGCACCGTCAGCGCGCCGTCCAAATCTCCGGCGCGCTGGAGCGCGGCGGCGCGCCACACGCGGTACTCGGCGCGCTCGGGCGCCGCTGATGCGGCCTTCGCGAACAGGCGCTGCGCCCCGGCGGGGTCTCCACTCTGGAGCGCCGCGAGCCCTTCCAGGAAGGGCGCCTGGGCAGCGGCATTGGCGGACGGCTCCCCCGTGTCGCGAGCCAGGTCGAAGAGCGCGCCAGACTCCCGCAGGCGCGCCGTGGGGAGCGCTTCACCGGCCAGGGCCCGCTGGTGCAGGTCGTCGGTGGTGGCCTGGGAGGCCGTGCTCAGCCGCGCGGCCATGTCCCCCAGGTCCGTGCCCAGGTAGCCCTCGGACACCAGCGTGCGCAGCGTCTCGCCCGCCGCGCCGGGGCCCACCAGCCGGCCTTCCTCCAGCGCGGCGAAGAAGCCGGCCTTCAGCTCCACGTGCCGGGCCGTCATGTCGGGCGGCACCTTGTTGCGCTTCTTGCGGCGCGCAGCCTTCAGCTTGCGCTCGCATAGGGCCAGCTCGCGCTGCGCCTTGGTGCGGTCCTGGATGTCCGGCGCGCTGCGCACATAGGCGCGGTAGGCGGCGCAGGCACCGGGGACGTCCTTCGCCCCCATGCGCGCGCGGGCCAGGCCGAGGTAGGCGGGCAGCAGGGATGGGTTGGCGCGCGTGGCCTGGAGCAACACCTCCGCCGCGTCCTTGTGCTTGCGCTTGTTGTAGAGGCGGGTGCCCTCGGCCAGCAGCGCATCGCCACGGCCGACGGAGGGCCCCACCAGGGGCTCGGCCAGGGACAGGCCACACGTCAGCAGCACACAGGCCCACGTCAGGCGCCGCAGGTCAGAACGCATAGCCCAGCCCTCCGCGAATGTTGCTCGTTCCGGCAATCTTCTTCAGCAGCGTGAAGCTGTGCTGGTACGCGACGGAGGCGTACAGGCCCTCGTACACGAAGATGCGCGCGGTGGCCTGTCCGGACGCGTGCAGGTCCAGCGCGTAGAGGCCGTCCTTGAAGATGGCCGCCTCACCCGCGCGTTCCTTCACCAGCAGTCCTCGGCCCTCCAGTCCCACCTGGATGGCGAAGGACACGGGCCCGAGCACGTAGCGCAGCTGCGGCTGGAGCGCGCGCAGCGACACCGCCTGTACCCGCGTGTCCAGCGACGACACGCCGTCCGGCCCCACGCCGCCCACGCCAGGCGGTACGTCGATGCCCAACGTCCAGGTGTCGCCGGTGGAGGCGTAGGTGGCGCCCACCAGCATGACGCCGAAGAACTGCCCATAGCGGCCGTACTCGACACCTACGCCGCGCAGGTTGCGCGAGCCCGGTGCGCGC
The DNA here is from genome assembly GCF_006547355.1 of Myxococcus sp. AB036A. Classification (NCBI taxonomy): domain Bacteria; kingdom Pseudomonadati; phylum Myxococcota; class Myxococcia; order Myxococcales; family Myxococcaceae; genus Myxococcus; species Myxococcus sp. AB036A. The sequence goes on from NZ_VHLC01000014.1 coordinate 95,890, forward strand.
ACGTCCCGGGTGCGCAGGCTCTCCAGTTCCTCCGAGGTGCTCAGCGGCTGGGACGCCAGCGACGTGCCCGTGAGGCGCTGCATCTCGAACGAGGCCTCCAGGTAGCTCTGCCGCGCCATGGTGGCTTCCTTGCGGCGGCGCATGGCCAGCTTGAAGGCCTGCATGGAGGTGGGCGTCAGCGCGTGCTCCAGCGTGTAGGTCCCGCCGGGCGCGATCTCCGCCTTCACCTCGTGGGGCTCGTAGCCGTCGAGCGTCAGCGACACCCTGCGCGTGCCGGGCTGGATGCCCTGGTCCACCGCGGTGGTCCCCACCGGCTGGCCGTCCACGCGAATCTCCGCGCCCTCCGGCTGCGCCTTCACCACCAGCCGCGCGGGCACCTTCTCCAGCGCCGCGTTCAGCTTCACCTGCTGGCGCGAGCTCATCACGCGCGTCTCTTCCTTCGGAAGGTGCGAAGCCAGCTCGAAGCGGAAAGTGTGCTCACCCGGCAGTACCTCCGTGGTGAAGGGCGTGGAGCCCACCTTCACGCCGTCGATGAAGACGGTGGCCCCCGCGGGCGTCGTCTCCGCCACCACCGTGGCATTGAGCGACAGGAACTTCACCAGCACGCCGGCCAGGGCCTTCTCGAACGCGGGGTTCGCCGTCTCCGCCTGCCCCCGGGCGCCCGTGCCGGGCCGGACGCTGACGGCGCGGAAGCGGTAGCCGGCGTCGTCCTGGCCCACCTGCACCAGCACCACGCGCTCCAGGCCCAGTGATTCCAGGTACGCCTCCAGCGGCTCCCGGCAGCGCGCCTCGCCGGACACGCAGCGCAGGTCGCCACCCTGGCCCTTCAGGTGCATGGCCAGGGCGCCCCGGCCGATGAGCTGCTCCGCCTGCACGTCCTGCGGTATCAGCGCGGCAATCCCTTCCTCGGTGCGTTGCAGCAACGCGTCCTGTCCTGGGTACAGGGCCTGGACGAGCCACAGCGTGTGCGAAGGGGCGGGTGCCTGGGTGTCCGGGGGCATTCCGGGTGTGGCGCCGGCGCTCAGCGCCAGGCTGACACTCAGGAGACAGGAGACGAACATGGCGTCCTCGGGAGAGGGGGCCGCGGCGGAACCGACCGGCGGCCCCCGTCCAAGGTGTACGCCAATGAACGCTCTCCTGCCTAGGGGGGAGGACCGAGAACGAAGGGATTTCCGGGAAGGCGCCTTCCAGGGGCTTCCTGCTCGCCTGTCCTCCGGCCGCATGCAGGGAAGCTGGGGGCTGGAGGTCGCCTGGGGTGTGGGGAATGCGCATCGTTCCCCCGGTCGCAGCACCTCCGAGGAGGCGGAATGGTTCTCCCTGGCAAGGGAATGAGCTGGAAGAAGTTCTTTCTGGCGCTGAAGGACGAGTGGACGCGCGACGAGGTGGGGGACGTCGCTGGCGCGCTCACCTTCCGGGTGATTCTGGCGCTGTTCCCATTCCTGCTGTTCCTGGTGTCGCTGGCGGGTCTCCTCATCGAGCCCGCCCAGGCCCAGGTGCTCATCCAGGAACTGGCGCGGGTGGCGCCCCGGGAAGTGACGTCCATCCTGAGCGAGCGCATCGAGGCGCTGGCGAACAGCCGGCCGGTGGGGCTGCTGACGGTGGGCGGCGTCGGTGCCGTCTGGGCGGCCTCCGCGGGCGTGGTGGCGCTGATGACGGCGCTCAACAAGGTCTACGGCGTGACGGAGTCGCGTCCCATCTGGAAGCTGCGCGGCATCGCGCTGCTGGTGACGCTGGGCGGCGCGGCGGTGGCCATCTTCGCGGCGTTCGCGGTCATCGTCACGCCGGTCATCGCTGGCAAGCTTCCCGGCGGGTTGGGCACCGTGCTCATGTGGCTGCGGCTCCCGGTCGCGGGCCTGCTGATGATGTTCCTGTGGGCGGTGCTGTACTACGTGCTGCCGGACGTGAAGCAGAAGTTCCGTTTCATCACCCCAGGCTCGGTGGTGGGCGTGCTCATCTGGGTGTTCGCGTCGTGGGGCTTCTCCCAGTATGTGGCCAACTTCGGCAAGTACGACGTCAACTACGGCGCCATCGGCGGTGTCATCGTCATGCTGCTGTGGATGTGGATCTCCGCGCAGGTCATCCTGCTGGGCGCGGAAATCAACGCCATCCTCGAGCACCGCTCCCCGGAGGGAAAGGCGCCGGGCCAGAAGGTCCCGGAGCAGGGCAAGGCGCTGACCGCCACCAAGACGGAACTGGAGGCTGGAGGTGCGTTGCTTCCGGGCGCTCCGGGCTTCCATCCCGTGGTGGACCCGGTGACGGGCCGGCCCCTGGATGACCCACCGTCCGCTCCGCCCAGGCTGCGTGACACGCCGCTCGCGGCGGCCTTCAAGTGGACGCTGGGCATGGGCCTGGGGTTGTTCCTGCTGCGCAAGTCGGCCCCGCGGTAGACGGTCCTTCTTTCCCCAGCGAAGCCGGGGCGTTCGTGCGTGACGACGGGTGGCTTTTGACTCGCGGCGCCACTCCGGTGTGAAGGGTTGTCGTCGCAGGGGGGCTTGCGGAGCGCCTACTCCCAGTGCGAGCGTGCGCGCCATGTTGGCTGGACGACAGTGGCTTCCGTCATCCACTGACAGCCCCCCTCGGACATCCCCCCGCACCCTGATCGCCCCGGCGCACGGACCGCGTACGCCCTGGAGTTCCGATGTCTCAGACCCCCTTCTGGCCACTGCGCTGCGGTGCGGTGCTGCTCACGGCTCAGCTCGTCCTCGCGTGTGGTGGCGGCGAGCCGAAGCCTCCACCTCCCACCGACCTCACGCCGCCCACGACGCGCGCCACGCCCGAAGGAGGCGACTTCACCACCTCCGTGGTGGTGACGCTGGCTTGTGACGACGGCGGCAGTGGCTGCGCGGCCACGTACTACACGCTGGATGGCTCCACGCCCGGCACGGGCTCCACGCAGTATCGCGAGCCCTTCACGCTGGGGCGCACCACCACGGTGCGTTTCTACTCCGTGGACGCGGCGGGCAACGCGGAGGCGCCGGGGACGGCGACATTCACCCTGGTGGGTTCGGCGGACACCGAGCCGCCCAGCACGGTGGCCAACCCCGCGAGCGGCGCGTTCAGCAGTCCCCGGAGCGTGGCGCTGACGTGTGACGACGGTGCGGGCAGCGGCTGCGCGGCCACGCACTACACGCTGGATGGCAGCGTTCCCACACAGGCCTCGCCGCGCTACACGGCGCCCCTGTCCATCGCCATGTCCACCACGTTGCGCTTCTTCTCCGTGGACCGGGTGGGCAACGTCGAGGCGGTGCGGCAGGCGCGTTACGTCGTGGACACGGGCGTGCCCCAGGTGGCCGCGACGCCACGGGGGGGCCCGTTCACCGGGACGCGCGTGGTGACGCTGACGTGTGACGACGGTGAGGGCAGCGGCTGCGCGGCCATCCACTACACCACCAACGGCGCCATTCCCTCCCTGGACTCCTCCGTCTATGAGGAGCCCCTGGTGCTGACGGCCACCACCCGCGTGCGCTTCATCGCGGTGGATTGGGTGGGCAATGTCCCCGAGGTGGTGTCGGAGCTCTACACGCGGGAGGCCTCTTCCGAGGACCGCGTGGTCCCCACGACGACGGCGACGCCCGCTGGCGGTGTCTACTGGAGTGCCCAGTCCGTCGTCCTGAGCTGCGCGGATGACGCCGAGGGAAGTGGCTGCGCGGGTACGTACTACACGGTCGACGGCAGCGCGCCGACGACATCCAGCATCCGCTACACGGGCCCCATCACCGTGGCCTCCTCCACCACGCTGCGTTTCTTCTCCATGGACATCGCGGGCAACGTCGAACCGGCGAAGTCCGAGCAGTACACGATGGACACGGTGCCGCCGGTGACGACCGCCACGCCCGTGGGCGGCGTCTATCACGACGCCGTCACCGTGACGCTGGTGTGCAACGACGGTGGTTCGGGCTGCGCCGAGACTCGCTACACGCTGGATGGCTCCGCGCCGGTGTCGAGCGCGTTGCTGTACGAGCGGCCCATCACGATGACTCGGAACACGATGCTGCGCTTCGCCTCCACGGATGCGGCGGGCAACGCGGAGCAGGCGAAGCAGGAGTCCTACGTGCTGCCCGACCTGGACCGGACGGCGTCCGAGCAGATCCAGGCCGTGCGCAACGCGGCGAATGGCCCGGTGAACCTCCTCATCAACGGAGCCCGCGTCACCTTCATCAAGGACGCCGTGGGCAACGCGGTGAACGACGCGGCGGGTTTCTTCCTCCAGGCGGAGCGGACCGGGCCCGCCGTCTTCGTTCCGGTGGACCCAGCGACGCTGTCCCCCGTTCCGCAGGTGGGAGACCGGGTGCGTGTCACCGTGAATGCGAAGAGCCTCGTCAACGGCCAGACGCGCGCGAGCCTCTCTGGCTTCAACGTGCTCAGCTCGGGGCACTCGGTGTCGGAGCTTCTCCAGGACGTCAGCGACGTGGACGTCACCATCGGTGGGACGCAGCCCGAGTATGAGTCCGAGTACATCTCCATCACCGGCACCATCGGCGCACCCGGGTTCTCCGCCGCGGGGCTGGGGCATCTGCAGGCGCCGCTGACGACGGTGGGCGTGCCGGCGGGCTCCTCGGCCGCGGTCGCGCTGCGCTTGCGCGTGGTGGAGCCTCTTCGTGACAGCCTGGCCTTGACGTCGGGCTGCTCGCTGACGGTGACGTCTCCGCTCTGGATGTTCATGTCCGGCACGCAGATGACGCCCACCATCCAGCCCTCCGTGTGGACGGCGAGCCAGGCCACCGTGCACTCGTGCCCGGCGCCCCGGGTCATCAACGCATGGGCCACGGGCCGCAACACGGTGATGGTGCGTTTCGGCCGCCCGCTCGACGCGGCGAGCCTGGTGGCCAACGGCAGTCAGTTCTCCATCCCCGGGCTGAGCGTCACCCAGGCTCAGTTGCAGAGCCGCACCGAGGTCGCGCTGACGACCAGCAACCAGACGCCGCGCCAGCCGTACACCGTGACGGTGGCGACCACCGTGCGTGACGCGCGCGGCGTCGCGCTGGATCCCTCGGCCACCCAGACCAGCTTCCCGGGCTACGTGCAGACGGCGCGGCTCCGCCTCTCCGAGCTGGCGCCCGCCGTTCCTCAGAACCGCGACCTGGTGGAACTCGTCGTCCTCGCGAGTGGCTCCGTCCAGGGCGCGACGCTGACGGATGGGAACACGGCGCTGGCCACGCTCCCCGATGTGCAGGTGTCGACAGGCGACATCATCGTCATCCACCTCAACCCGGACCGCGTCACGCCCGGGGTGGACGCACCCGCGTCGGAGACGACCAGTCGGACCCAATACCCGTCGAGCCAGTACACCGCGAACCATGACTCGGCCTGGGATTTCCAAGGGGGCACGATGGGTCTCTTTTCGGGCAACCGGGTCCTTCGTATCCGGGACACGTTCGGCACCACCCAGGACGCCCTGGCGGTCATCGAGACCAACAACACCTTCTTGAACTACCCCGCGATGCTCCAGGCGCTCCAGGCAGAGGGCCAGTGGTGGCCGGCGGACTGCTCCGGTGTGCCCTGCGCCTATCCGGATGCGTGGTACGTCTCGGTGGACTGGACCCCGGCCTTCGACTCGCCGGGGCTGGCCATGTCGTTGGGGCGAAACGGGCAGGGGGACACGGACTCGGCGAGTGACTGGTCGGTGAGCATGTCCTCGTTCGGCTACGTCAACCCGTTGCCGTAGCTCGCGCCAGACGGAGCAACGACAATCGCCGCCTCGTCCCGGGAGCGTATCCCCGGGCCGGGCGGCGATTCGTGTTTCCGCGTCGTGCCTGTTCCTACCGGCGGCGCGCGGCGACGTCGGAGTGCTTCTCCACGAACTCCGAGTAGGGCCCGTTGAAGTCGAGCACCTCCTGGCCTGCCTGGAGCGACCAGATGCGGGTGGCCACCTCGGAGATGAGCTCCTGGTCGTGCGTGACGACGATGACCGTGCCCTCGTACTTCTGGAGGCCTTCGGCCAGCGCGGCGATGGACTCGAGGTCCAGGTGGTTGGTGGGCTCGTCGAGCACCAGCACGTTGTCCTGCATGATCATCAGCTTGGACAGGAGCAGCCGCACCGTCTCACCACCGGAGAGGGTGTCGGTGTTCTTCATCCGCTCCTCACCGGAGAAGAGCATCCGGCCCAGCACGCCGGAGATTTCCTCGTTGGTGAGCTTGTCGTGCAGGTCACGCAGCCAGCCGAAGCAGGTGGTGCCCTTGCGCACGACGCCGTGGTGGTCCTGCGGCAGGTAGCCCACGGAGGCCTGGTGGCCCCAGCCAATCTTTCCGCCGTCCGGCTCCAACTGGCCGGCAATCATCTTCACCAGCGTGGACTTGCCCACGCCGTTGCGGCCGATGACGCAGACCTTCTCGCCCTTGCAGACCAGGGCGTTGAAGGGCTTGATGACCTCCTGGCCGTCGAAGGACTTGTGGATGCCTTCGACCATCAGTGTCTGCTTGCCGCTGACCACCTTCTGGTCGAAGCGGATGAACGGGCGCGCGATGTTGGAGCGCTTGAGGTCGTCCGACTTCAGCTTGTCGATCTGCTTGATGCGGCTCTGCACCTGCGAGGCGCGGGTGCCGGCGTGGAAGCGCGCGACGAAGTCCTGGAGCTGGGCAATCTTCTTCTTCTTCTCCTCCGTCTCGGACTCGACGCGGCTGCGCACCTGCGCCTTCTGCCGGACCATGTCGTCATACCCACCGGGGTAGTGGATGATGGTCTCGTAGTCGATGTCCGCGATGTGCGTGCAGATGGCGTTGAGGAAGTGCCGGTCGTGGCTGATGGTGATGAGCACGCCCTCGTAGTCGTGGAGGAAGCTCTCCAGCCAGCGGATGGAGTCGATGTCCAGGTTGTTCGTGGGCTCGTCGAGGAGCAGGCCTTCCGGCTTGCCGAACAGCGCCTGCGCGAGCAGCACGCGGAGCTTGAGGCCGCCGGTGAGCTGCTTCATGGGCTCTTCGTGGAAGGCCTGGTCGATGCCAAGGCCCGCCAGCAGGGTGGCCGCGTCGCTCTCCGCCGAGTAGCCGTCCTCCTCGGCGATGACGCCCTCCAGGTCGCCCAGCCGGTTGCCGTCCTCCTCGGTGATGTCGGACTTGGCCAGCAGCTCGTTCTTCTCGGACATGGCCGCCCACAGGGCACGGTTGCCCATGAGCACCACGTCGAGGACGCGGTTGTCCTCGTAGCGGAAGTGGTCCTGGCGCAGGATTCCCAGCTTGCGAGGCCGGACGATGTTGCCCATGTCCGCTTCCTCGTCCCCGGCGAGGATCTTCATGAACGTGGACTTCCCGGCCCCGTTCGGACCGGTCAGGCCGTAGCGGCGGCCCGGCGAGAACGTGACGTTGACGTCCTCGAAAAGCTTCTTGGGCCCGTAGGCCTTGGAGACGTTGATGACGTTGAACATGGCGGCGGCGTTGTAGCGGAAATGGTGCGGTGGGCCAAAGCGGCGACGTGTTTCGCGTTCTGCAGGAGACCGCGAGGACTCCATGTAACCGCTGGGAAGGCGGGAGAATGCCGCCCCGGAGTCGACTTCAGGCCCCGGAAGCGGCGGCGGAGGACGTGAGATGCCGGGAGGCCGGCGGCGTTCCGCCTGGGACGGAATGCCAGGACGCCTGTACGGCTGTCCAGGAGGGAAGGGGGCCGGGATGGCGGGTGGGGGAGCGGGCAGGGCAGATGGATGCGGTGCCTGCCGGGCATGACGGGTATAAGCGCCGGCCCATGGCCGTTCGTTTCGAGCTCCTCACCACCGACCCCACGGGCGCCCGTGCAGGCATCCTGCACACACGCCGGGGTTCCTTCAAAACCCCCATGTTCATGCCGGTGGCCACCCACGCGGGCTTCCGGCACCTGGCCATGGAGGAGGTGAAGGAGGCGGGCGCCAGCATCCTGCTGGCCAACACCTACCACCTGATGCTCCGGCCGGGCGCCGAGGTCTTCAAGCGCTTCGGCGGCATTCACCCCTTCATGCAGTGGGATGGGGGCGTGCTCACTGATTCGGGCGGCTTCCAGATCTTCTCCCTGCCGGAGGATCGGCTCATCACGGAGAAGGGCGCCCACTTCCGCAGCTTCTACGACAACAGCCGGCAGCTCCTCAGCCCCGAGTCGAGCATCGCCATGCAGCAGGCCATCAACTCGGAAATCATGATGGTGCTGGACGTGTGCATCGACTCGCGGACCGACGAGGCCGGCACGCGCGAGGCCATGGAGCGCACCCACCGCTGGGCGGTGCGCAGCCTGGAGGCGAAGGCGGCGCGGGACACCGGGCAGGCGATGTTCGGCATCGTCCAGGGCGGCGTCTTCCCTCACCTGCGTGACGAGAGCGCGGACTTCCTGACGAAGCTGCCCTTCGACGGCTTCGCCATTGGCGGTCTGGCCGTGGGCGAGACGAAGGTGGAGCGCGAGTCCATGACGTTGCGCGCCACCGCGTCCCTGCCCCCCGACAAGCCGCGCTACCTGATGGGCGTGGGCACGCCCACGGACCTGGTGGAAGCCGTGCTGCGCGGTGTGGACATGTTCGACTGCATCATCCCCACCAAGATGGCCCAGCAGGGGTACGCGTACACGTTCAGCGGGCTCATCCGCATCTCCCGCAGCGTGTTCCGCCTCTCCGACGAGCCGCTGGACGCGGAGTGCGACTGCTACGTGTGCAAGCGCTACACGCGCGGCTACCTGCAGCACCTGATGCGGGGCAAGCACCACCTGGGCTCGCGCTTCCTGTCCGTGCACAACGTCCGGCACTACCAGAAGCTGATGGGGCGCATCCGCGAGGGCATCCTGGGGGGGACGTACGCGCAGGTGTACCGCGAGCTGAAGGCGGCCATCGCCACGCCCAAGGACTTGAAGGACGAGGCCAACGCGCGCGCGGTGACGCTGAAGGAGGTCGGGTGAGCACCGCACCCGACGCCAACCCGCGCGACGGCGACTTCGAGCTCATCACCCTGCGCAATGGCGCTCGCGCCGTGCGGCACCTGGGCCATGGCGAGGTGATGCACCCCTCCGTGGGGCCGTGGCAGGAAGCGCTGCGCCTCTATGTGGAGCAGGCACGGCTGGCGGACCGGCTGCGCCAGCCCGGGCCGCCGCTGGTGATTCATGACGTGGGGCTGGGCGCCGCCACCAACGCGGTGGCCGCGCTCACCTGTGCCAGGAGTCTGGGCGCGGAGCAGCGCCGGCCGCTGGAGGTGGTCAGCTTCGAGGTGGACCTGGCGCCGCTGCGGCTGGCACTGGCGGACGCCGAGGGCTTTCCCTTCCTCCAGCCGTTTCGTGACGCGGCGGAGACGTTGATGCGCGACGGGGTGTGGGAGGCGGAGGGCCTCCGCTGGCGGCTGCTGCTGGGGGACGCGGTGCCTCACCTGGACGGCACGCTGCCCGTGGCGGACCTCGTCTACTTCGACCCGTTCTCGCCGGCGTCCAATCCGGACATGTGGACCGAAGCGGTGCTGGCCCGCGTGCGCCGCCACTGCCGCGAGGACGGGGAGGGGACGCTGCTGCTCACGTACAGCGCGGCCACGCCTACGCGGGTGACGCTGCTGCTGGCCGGGTTCTTCGTGGGCGCGGGTGTGTCGACGGGGACCAAGGGTGAGACGACGGTGGGCGCCTCGCGGCGTGAGTCGCTGGAGGCGCCGCTCGGTGAGCGGTGGCTGGAGCGATGGAAGCGGTCGTCATCCCGGGCGCCGCACGGTGGGCAGCTCACGCCCGACATCGAGGCGCGCGTGCTGGCGCACCCGCAGTGGCGGTGACGGGCCGGGCCGCAGGGTGCCCTTCGGCACGCCACGCTGTGTGGCTCGGCACGGCGTTGGGTCGGGTTTCCGGGGCGGGTGCTGCTTCCGCCTCTGCGGGCGGGCTCCGAGTGACGGAAGACATTCGCCGCGGTCCGGGTTAATCGACGGGACATGCACGACGCCCTTCAGATGGAGGACTGGGGCGGCACCGGTCCGGTGCTGCACCTGGCCCACGCCAACGGCTTTCCTCCGGGGTGCTACCGCAAACTCATCGAGCACCTGAAGCCGCGCTACCGCGTCTTCACGCTTCGCACGCGGTGCCTCGTGCCGGGCTCCGACCCGCGCGAGCTGCGGACCTGGGATGACATGGCGGATGACCTGATTCACGCCCTGCGTGCGCACGGCGTGCAGGGTGTCGTGGGCGTGGGGCACAGCATGGGCGGCGTGGCGACGCTGCTGGCCTCCGCGAAGGCGCCCGCACTCTTCCGGGCCGTGGTGGCGTTGGACCCGGTGTTGTTCACGGGGGCGCGGGAATGGGCGCTCCGTGCCTTGACGCTGCTCGGGCTGCGAAGCCGCGTGCCGCCCGCGAGTCTGGCTCGGCGGCGGCGTGAGTCGTGGGGCGCTCGTGAAGAGGCCGCGCGAAGCTACGGCAAGAAGCCGCTGTTCGCGCGCTTCGACCCGGAGTGCTTCCAGGACTACATCACCCACGGCCTCACCGAAGCCCCGAGCGGCGGCTTCCGGCTGACCATCCCCAAGGCCTGGGAGGCGCGTGTCTTCGAGACGTCTCCGAAGGATGTCTGGCGCGAGCTGGGCACCGTGAACGTCCCGTCTCTGGTGATTCGCGGCGGTGAGTCCGACACGCTGACGCGCGACGCGCTGGAGCGGGCCCGCATCACCTTGAATGATCCCCAGACTGAGGAGCTTCCCGGCACGGGGCACCTCTTCCCGCTGGAGCAGCCGGAGCGATGCGCCCAGCGCATCGTCACGTTCCTCGATGGCCTGGAGTCGGCCCGCGCGGCTGCCAGGGCCGCGCGTTGAACCACAGGGGCGGGTGCTGACATGTCCGGCCCCGATGACCTCCAGGGGCGCTGACCGGACCCCTCAGGAGTGAGCTTGCGAGGTCGCTGTTCGGAAATGTCGGGACTTTTGTCGCGCCAAAACCCCCGACATTTCCGAACAGCGAGCTCCGTGTCCGCGACCGGGCCCCCCACCTGCTGAGGCCACTTCGGGGGCGGGCACCCAGCGTTCGGGCACCCATCCGTTGGGTTCAGCGCTCTTGGGGGCTGGCCCAGCGGCTTGCGCCTCCCGATGGCCAGAGGCCTGACGGGGCGCAGTGCGCCTGCGCGCAAACACCCATCCGTCGAGCTCGGCGCTCCTTGGGGCTGGCCCAACGACTTGCGCCCCTCCGGCGGGCCCGGACGCGGCCGGGTACCCTGCGCGCGAACACCCATCCGTCGAGCTCGGCGCTCCTTGGGGCTGGCCCAACGACTTGCGCCCCTCCGGCGGGCCCGGACGCGGCCGGGCACCCTGCGCGCCGAAATCCATCCGTTGGGCTCGGCGCTCCTTGGATTCGGCTCAGCGGCTTTCGCTCTCCGGCTGCCCCGGGAGCTGATGGAGCAGGGGCGCTTCCAGGCTCCTCGCCCGCGCCGCCTCGCGCGCGAGGAAGGCCTGCCTCGCGCGCAGGAGGTCCTGGCCTCGCCGTGCTTCGAGGACCTCGAGATAGGGGCCGACACTCTTCCTGACGCGGCAGATTTCCGCGAAGTGTCGAACCTCATCCGAGGTGGTGAGCCCTGAGAGGAGGGCGTCGTGGAGTGCTCGCACGGCGATAGGGAATCCCAGCTTGTTTCGATACTTGAACAGGTCCGCGACCGTCTTCGCGACGCCGTAGACGGTGATGGGCAATCCCCAGAGCAGGCGGTGCTCGATGCCCTCGGTCTGTGCACGCCCCGAGAAGCGGACCACCTGGAGCGGTGGCTGGTCCCAGCGCGGTTTACGCGCATGCGCTCCAATGGCCATCCAGACCTCTGTGGGGGATTCAGACAGCAAGCCGTGGACCCACAGCGCGGACTTCAGGCAGAGCACGCCCCGGGGGACGCGCTTCACGGCGATGGCCGCGGCTGTCACCATCGCGCTCGAACGAGCCCAGACGCCGGGCGCGACTTCTCGCAGGGCTCCGACATTGCACAGCAGGTTGAGCTGGCTGCGTGGAGCGCCATGGGTCTCCAGGTTTCGAGACCGTAGCAACCCCAACGACTCAGCCAATCCGGCCACGGAGGGCCGGGACTTGTAGCCAGGCCTCCGACGCAATCTGCTTCCCATTCCCCATCCCTCCCCAGCGCCCGGCGTTACCGGAGCGCATTCCGGGAACAGCGTACCGGGGAGGCCCGACAGACTTCCTGCGGCTCAGCGTGTGGCCTGCTCCTTGGAGGAGAAGGTGAACTCCGCGCGGCGGTTCTTGCGGAACGCCTCTTCCGTCTGGGTGTCGGACAGTGGCCGCTCTTCGCCGTAGGAGACGATGGAGAGCTGCTTGGGCTCCACGCCGAGGTTGCGCAGGTAGTCGCGCACCACCGCCGCGCGCCGGTGGCCCAGCGCGATGTTGTACTCCGTGGTCCCCAGCTCGCAGGTGTGGCCCGACACCGTCACTCGCGTCAGGGGCCGCTCCCGCAGGCCCGTGGCGAGCTGCGCGAGCATGTCGCGCGACTCGGGCCGCAGCGTGGCCGAGTCGAGCTCGAAGTACACCGGCTCGGCGGACAGAGGGCTCATGGCCCGGCGGGCCGCGTCCTCGTCGTCATCGGAGGTCCGGTTGGACGTTGCCGCCGTGGCGGTGGGGCTGTGCTGCCGGTCCGGCAGGTTGTCCGTGACGGAGGACGTCTTGGGCTTCGAGGCGCAACCAACCAGACTGACCGCGGCGAGGAGAGACAGGAGGGTTCGGTTCATGCCCTGTGTCATCTACAAGGCCCGTGCCGCGCCCCCGGCCCTCTGTGACGCCCCAACCGTGGCCCGCTCACCATTGCAGCGTGCCCAGGTCAGCGTTGCGGATTGCCTTCCGCGCGCTCGCGCCGGTGGATGGTGGAGACGTCGATGCCGAGCAGCTCGGCCGCCTTCGTCTTGTTCCCCCCGCACCGGGCCACGGCCCAGGCGATGTACTCCGTCTCCAACTGCCGGAGGGGGACGATGGTGCGCTGTGCCGCGGCCAGCGGGTGGTTCTCCTGGCTGGTGTCCGAAGGCAAATGGGGGCGCAGTTGCGGCAGATCCACCACCTCCGTCGAGCCGAGCACGACCAGCCGCTGCACCAGGTTCTCCAGCTCGCGCACGTTGCCCGCCCAGGGCAGGGCCCCCAGCGCTGCCAGCGTCTCCGGAGAGAACCGCTGCACGACGGAGCGCGGATTGCGCGCCTTGGCCTGCTGGAGGAAGTGCTCGATGAGCGCGGGGATGTCCTCGCGGCGCTCGCGCAGGGGCGGCAGCCGCAGCGTGACGACGTTGAGCCGGTAGAAGACGTCCGCGCGGAAGCGGCCTTCCTTGACGCGCGTCTCCAGGTCCTGGTGTGTCGCGGCCACCACCCGCACATCCACCGTGCGCGAGCCGTCCGCGCCCACGGCCCGCACCTCGCCGTCCTCCAGCACGCGGAGCAGCCGGGCCTGGAGCTCGGGGGCCATGTCGCCAATCTCGTCCAGGAACAGCGTGCCGCCGTCCGCCTCCACGAAGAGGCCACGCCGGGCCGTGGTGGCGCCGGTGAAGGCGCCTTTGACGTGGCCGAACAGCTCACTCTCCAGTAGCGCGTGTGGCAGCGCGGTGCAGTTGACGGCCACGAAGGGCCCCGCGCGCCGGGTGCCCTCGAAGTGCAAAGCCCGGGCGACCAGCTCCTTGCCGCTGCCGCTCTCGCCGCGCACCAGCACCGGGGCGCCGGACCAGGCCACCCGCTCAATCAACGCGTAGAGGTCGCGCATCGCGGCGCTGCTGCCCACCAGGGCACCCAGGCCCCCACGGTCCGCGGCCTGCTGCTTGAGCGTGCGGTGCTCGGTGCGCAGGCGGCGCTGCTCCAGCGCGCGCTCCAGTGACAGGCGCACCTCGTCCAGCCGGAAGGGCTTGGTGAAGTAGTGGAACGCGCCGCGCTTCATCGCCTCCACGGCGCTCTCCACGCCGCCGAAGGCCGTCATCATCACCACGGGCAGGTCCGGGTCCAGCTTGCGCGCGGCGTCGAGCACGTCGAAGCCGTCCACGTCCTGCATGCGCAGGTCGCACAGCACCGCGTCGTAGACGCGCGCGCGCAGCTGGGCGATGGCATCCGCGCCGCCGGTGGCGATGTCGACCTTGTAGCCGTCGTCCGTCAGCGGTTCCTTCAACATCTGCCCCATCTCGACGTGGTCGTCGACGACGAGGACCCTGGCTCTAGACGACATGTCGCTCCTCTCCGGCGGGTGCCGCGGCGGGCCAGCGCACGGTGACGCGGGTGCCTCGCTCTGGCGCGCTGTCCAGTTCGATGCGGCCTCCATGGTTGCGCACGATGTGCGCCACCATCGTCAGGCCCAGTCCGGTGCCCTGGCCGCGCTTCTTGGTGGTGAAGAAAGGGTCGAAGACCTGGTGGACGTGGCGGGGGGCGATACCGCAGCCGTTGTCCTCGACGTCCACGCGCACCATGCCCCAGGCGCCCGGTGCCTCTCCGGTGTCCATACTCGCGCTCAGCCGGACGCGTCCGCCGGCCCCGCACGCGTCACACGCGTTGAGCACCAGATTGATGAGCACCTGCTGGAACTGGTCGGGGTCGGCCGCCACCGCGGGCGCGGGCGAGGCGACCGTCACCTCCAGCTTCAGGCGCCGCCGCTCGGCCTCCATCCACAGCAACTCCCGCACGCTGTGCACCAGGGGCTCCAGCGGGACTGCCTGCGCGTCCGCGGGCTGGAGCCGGGAGAAGTCGAGCAGCTGGCGCAGCGTCCGGCTCACCCTGTCTATCTGCCCGACGATGGTGCCCAGGCCGGCCGCCTGGGGGTGCTCGCGTCCCAGCTTCTCCTGCACGTACTCAGCCCGGCCGCGGACGATGCCCAGCGGCGTGCCAATCTCATGGGCGATGCCCGCCGCCAGCACGCCCACCGTGGCCAGCTTCTCCGCGCGCAGCAGCTGTCCTTCCAGTGCGCGCAGGCTGCTCAGGTCCTCGATGACGACCAGCGTGTGGACCTCCGGCGTGTTCGGCTCCAGCGGCACCGCGTGGACGTTGTACTGGCCCGGCTCTTCGAAGAGGCAGAGCGGTTCTCCGTGGAGGCTGCGCACCCGGCCGTCGCTCATGGCCGCGTGGACCAGGTCCTCCAGCCGCTGGATGACGGGGGCCTGGGCCTGGGGAAAGGCCGCCGTCAGGGGCTGGCCCACGACGTCCGCCGGCATGCGGGCGCTCAGCGCGCGGTTGGCGGCGGAGATGTGCCGGGTGGAGGAGAGCGCCAGGACCCCGGTGGGGATGTTGTCGAGAATCTTCTGCGTCTTGTCGTGCAGGTGCGCCAGCCGCTGCGCATGGAGCTGGCTGTCCCGCAGGGCTTCCGCCCGGCTGCGCGCGAGCACCACGTACACACCGAAAGCGATGAGGAACCCGGAGACGAGCACCGCTGCCAGCGACAGGCGGAGCACCAGGCCGCGCTCATGGCTCCGGAGCACGCGCGTCGACGCGAGCGTCGCCACCGGCCAGGCCGCGCCATTCTTGAACCGCACCGGGCTGAAGGTGGCCACCACCTCCGAGTCGCCCAGGCCGAGCCGGGCGGCCTCCTTGCGCTCGATGATGCGCGTGCCCGACTCACCCGCGCGAAGCGCCCGCGCCAGCGCCGCGAGGCCGGGCGTCTGGTGGCCGTCGGTGTCCAGCCGCCGGTAGCTGTCCGCCAGGTTCGGGTGGGTCAACGCTGTCGGCGTTCCATGGACACCCAGCACCAGCAGCTGCGTCTCCGAGTCCGACGCGAGCAGCTTCAGCGGGGCGAAGCGCGGCTCGGCGTCCACCAGCACCACGACGACGCCGCCGCTGTCCTGCGCGTCCTCCGGCAAGGCGGTGGCGAAGGCGCGCAGCCAGCCCGATTGGGCCCGGGGAAGGGGCGGGGATGAGATGACGTGGCCCGGCGGATGACTGCGGGCCTGCGCCACGGTGAGAGCCAGGTCCTCCGCGGTGAACTGGTGCGTCATCGCCGCCGCGCTGCGCCGGTCCACCAGTCGGAGCCTTTCCTGTCCGTCCGTGCCGAAGACGAGGATGGCCTTGTACTGACCCACCGCCTCCAGCAGGGCGCGCATCTCGCGCCGGTGCTCCTCGGCGGTGCCCGGCTGGGCCAGCAGCTCGCCCGCGAAGCGCAGGTCCTCCTCCGCGCTCTCCAGGGCGGCGGAGACGCCGCGCACGGCCTCCAGCAGCTGCGCCTGTCGCTCGCGGGCCATCTGGTCCACCAGCGCCTGCCGGTCGCGCTGCATGAAGTGCAGGACGCCCGCGATGACGCCGGAGAGCATCAGACACAGCAGCAGCACGGGGAGGACAGGCAGGCGCATGAACACGGGAGGCAGGGGCGACACCGGCGCGGGGGCTCCGGTGCTTGCCGGGCCTCCACGCCGCCTGGCAGCGCTTCGTCCCGGAGGAAAGCTCCTCCGGTAGCAACGCCCGTGCCCCCCGGCTTGTGCCTCTGCGCGGAGGCGGCGCCCCATGGCGAAGCGCCGCAATCTGCATGGCCCCCGTTGCATCCTGCCAGGGCCCGCGCGGGTGACGCGCGCTGGCGAAGGCAGGCGGTGACCGCCTCAGCGGCGGGACGCCTGCTGGGTGAGCTGCTGGGACGCCTCGCGCACCTTGCCCTGGATGCGGCGGAGGTTCTGCGGCCCCATCCGCAGCAGGTGCTTCTGCGCGGCCGTCAGCCCTTCGAGCTTCGGGTCGGCGTAGACGAACATGGCGCCCTTGGGGACCACCTCGACGTCACCGTCGATGACAGGGACGGCGAGCACCTGCTCGAAGGCGAGGTGGAGCGTGGCGTCGAAGGTGCTTCCGGGGCGAGCCGTCTCCATGTGGAGGCGCTCGGCCAGGTGTCGCACCTCGCGGTAGGTGGACACCAGCACGCCCATGTCGAGCGAGCCCACCACCTTGCCGATGACGTCGTAGCGCGCGTAGCTCTGCTTTTCGATGACGAGCTTGCCGGCCTTGCGGCGTGCCTCGAAGGTGCCGGCCGGAGCGAGGAAGCTCACCGCCTCGCGGGGGCTGTCACCATGGGCCACGTTGCCCACGACGGTGACGAAGCGGCGCAGCAGGGCCTGCTCCTTCAGCCACGTGGCGAACTCCGGCATGAGCGACGCCCGGGCGAGCCGTGTGCGCAGCAGCGCGTCCATCTCCGCGGAGGAGGGCAGCGGCGGCTCCGCGCGCGGCGCCAATCCGGGGTGGGACGGCTTGGGGATGACCGCCATGGAGGGATGCGGCAGCGCCGTCGCCGACTGGCGCAGCACCAGCCACGTGCCCACGCCCGCGAACAGCATCACCAGCGCCGCCACGCCTACGCCCCAGTGCATCCGGCGCTGGGGCTTCGTCACCACTTCAGGGTTGCTCATGCGTCCATCCTCCAAGGGATGCCGCATGGGATTGCAGCCGCGATGCCAGCAGAACCGCGCCGCCGTGAAGCCGCGCGGTTCCCTCTGAGACGTGGGCCGTCGTGTGGCCCTGGGGCCACGCTCGGCCGCCTTGCGAGCGTGGCGTGCTGCGCGGCATCCCGTGGCGAAGCGCCACGGGGCGCGCAGGGGATTGCTACGCGCGAGGCCGGGACGCGCCCGAGTCGTCATCCGTGGCGGAGAGGGCGGCCTCGGCTGGGGCCTCGGACCAACGGATGTGGAAGGTGGCCGCGGTGCCGTCGAACTCCTCGGGGATGCTGACCACCCGCCACCCACCGCACAGCTCCACCGCGCGCGCCAGCAGGCCCGCGGAGAAGGTGGGCAGGTCCGCCAGCACGTCGTTCATCCGCAGCTCCACCGAAGTGGGGCTGCGCTCGACGATTTCGACCACACTGAAGTTGTTGCCGGCGCGAAAGCCCATGCCCGCGCGAAGCAGCATCCGCCGGGGCCCGGCCAGCCGGACGACGCCCAGCAGGGCCCGGCCGAAGAAGGTGCCGAAGTACGCGTCCATGAACCGCTCGCCCAGCGAGTAGTAGGCCGCCTCGGCGGGGACGCCGCCGTAGACGTGGCCGGCGGCGATTCGGAGGAACTCCTTCCACTGCTCCAGGGTGTAGGCCCGCTCCAACTTCTGGTCGAGCTCCAACCCCGCCCGGCGCAGGTGCTCACGGCACGCCGGAGTGAGGCGGTTCTCGAGGGCGCGCACGAAGAGCGCCTCGACGGTCTGGTTGAAAACAAGCTTCTCGGAAGGAGTCATAGAGGCGCCCCGTATACACCGGGCGGGCCGTGGGATGCTTGCCTACCGGTGAAGGTTTGTTCAGTGAAACTGTCAGCGAGTGTCAGAACGACCTGCGTCACGTACTGGCTGTCAGAGCGACATGTGGGTGACACGCGCAGGGCGCACCTCCTGGTTCCTTGACGGGGAGTGCAGTTATTCCAGTTCTATCCCATTCGCGCGAGGACCTGGGAGGGGGGCGTCCCCGGGCAGGCACGAGAAGGCCATTGCGCCCTGGCGAGCCCGGCCGCAATGACGGAGGCCATGGACACGCGCGCCCCTGGTACCTCGAAGACGGACCCGTCCTACAACGTGCTCCACCAGCAGCGGACGCGGCTGCCGCTGGACGTCCTCTTCGCGCCGCGCAGCGTTGCCGTCGTCGGGGCCACCGAGCGGCCCGGCAGCGTGGGGCGCACCGTGCTGTGGAACCTCATCAGCAACCCCTTTGGCGGCACCGTCTACCCCATCAACCCGAAGCGGCCCAACGTGCTGGGCATCAAGGCATGGCCGTCCCTGGGGGCCTTGCCGGAGCGGGTGGACCTGGCCGTCGTCGTCACGCCCGCGCAAGCGGTGCCCGGCGTCATCCAGGAGTGCGCGGAGTTGGGCATCCGGGGCGCCATCATCCTCTCTGCGGGCTTCAAGGAGATTGGGGCGGAGGGGGAGCGCCTGGAGCAGGAGATCCTCCGCATCGCGCAGGCGGCCCAGGTGCGCATCATTGGCCCCAACTGCCTGGGGGTGATGCGCCCGCCCAGCGGCTTCAACGCGACGTTCGCCGGCGCCATGGCCCGGCCGGGCAACGTGGCCTTCATCAGCCAGAGCGGCGCGCTGCTGACCTCCATCCTGGACTGGAGCCTGCGCGAGGCGGTGGGCTTCAGCGCCTTCGTGTCGGTGGGCTCGATGCTGGACGTGGGCTGGGGCGACCTCATCGACTTCCTGGCCGACGACCCGATGACGCGCTCCATCCTGCTGTACATGGAGTCCATTGGCGACGCGCGGGCCTTCCTCTCCGCGGCGCGCGAGGTGGCGCTCACCAAGCCCATCATCGTCATCAAGGCCGGCCGTACGGCGCAGGCCGCGCAGGCGGCGGCGTCTCACACGGGCTCGCTGACGGGCAGTGACGAGGTGCTCAGCGCCGCCTTCCGCCGCACCGGCGTGCTGCGCGTGGATTCCATCGCCGACCTCTTCTACATGGCGGAGACGCTGGCCCGGCAGCCGCGCCCCGCGGGCCGGCGCCTCACGGTGCTCACCAACGCGGGCGGCCCTGGGGTGCTGGCCACGGACGCGCTGGTGTCGGGGGGCGGCGAGCTGGCCACGCTCAGCGCGTCCACGCTCCAGGCCCTGGACGCCTTCCTTCCGACGCAGTGGAGCCGCGGCAACCCGGTGGACATCCTGGGAGACGCGGACCCGGAGCGCTTCGCGAAGGCGCTGGAAGTCACCGGCCAGGATGAAGGCAGTGACGGGCTGCTCGTCATCCTCACGCCGCAGGACATGACGGAGCCCACGCAGACGGCGGACCGGCTCAAGCCCTACGCGAAGCTGCATGGCAAGCCGGTGCTGGCCAGTTGGATGGGCGGCTCGGAGGTCGCGGCCGGGGAGCGCATCCTCAACGATGCGGGCATCCCCACCTTCGGCTATCCGGACACGGCGGCGCGCATCTTCAATTACATGTGGCGCTACACGTACAACCTGGCGGGCCTGTATGAGACGCCTTCGTTGGCGCAGGCGGTGAGCAGCGCCCGGGACGAGGTGCGCCAGTGGGTGGAGTCAGCACGCGCGGAAGGGCGGACGCTGCTGACGGAGTACGAGTCCAAGAAGCTGCTCGCCGCGTATGGCATCCCCACCGTGGAGACGCGGCTGGCGGTGACGGAGGACGCCGCGGTGGCGGAGGCCGCGGCCCTGGGCTTCCCGGTGGTGGTGAAGCTCCACTCGCTCACGGTGACGCACAAGACCGACGTGGGCGGCGTGCGGCTGAACCTTCCGGATGCGGAGGCCGTGCGCGCCGCCTTCCGGGACATCCGGACGCGGCTGGAGGCGATGGGGCAGGGGAGCACGTTCGACGGCGTCACCGTGCAGCCCATGGTGCGGCTGGATGGCTATGAGCTCATCGTGGGCAGCAGCGTGGACGCGCAGTTCGGTCCGGTGCTGCTCTTCGGCGCGGGCGGGACG
Organism: Myxococcus sp. AB036A; assembly: GCF_006547355.1. NCBI lineage: Bacteria > Pseudomonadati > Myxococcota > Myxococcia > Myxococcales > Myxococcaceae > Myxococcus > Myxococcus sp. AB036A. The sequence goes on from NZ_VHLC01000014.1 coordinate 116,099, forward strand.
TTGGTGGAGGTGTTCAGGGACCGGGCGCTGGGGCTGCCGCCGCTGAACACCACGCTGGCGCGGCGGATGATGGAGCAGACGCGCATCTACGAGGCGTTGAAGGGCGTCCGGGGCCGCCCGCCGGTGGACCTGAAGGCGCTGGAGCAGCTCATGGTGCGCTTCAGCCAGTTGGTGGCGGAGCAGCGCTTCGTGAAGGAGGTGGACATCAACCCGCTGCTGGCCTCGCCCGAGCGACTGCTGGCTCTGGACGCGCGCGTGGTGCTGCACCCGGCCTCGGTGACGGAGGCGGAGCTGCCGAAGCTGGCCATCGAGCCGTACCCGAACCAGTACGTGGCGCCCTACCGGCTGCGCAGCGGCGAGGAGATTCTGCTGCGGCCCATCCGCCCGGAGGACGAGCCGAAGATGGCGGAGTTCCACCGCACGCTGTCGGAGCAGACGGTGTTCCTGCGCTACGCGGGGCTGATGCAGCTGAGCACGCGCGTGGCGCACGAGCGGCTGTCCCGCATCTGCTTCAACGACTACGCGCGGGAGATGGCGCTGGTGGCGGAGCGCAAGGACGGAGAGCTGCTCGGCGTGGGCCGGCTCACGCGGCTGCGGGGCACGCGCGACGCGGAGTTCGCCATCCTCATCAGCGACCCGGTGCAGCGGCTGGGGCTGGGCGCGGAGATGCTGAAGCGACTGGTGGACATCGGCCGGGACTGGGGCATGGAGCGCATCGTCGCGGACATCCTCGCGGGCAACCGCGCCATGCAGACCATCAGCCGGAAGCTGGGCTTCTCCATCCTCCAGCACGAGGAGCTGTCGCCAGACATGGTGAAGGCCGTGAAGGTGCTCTGACGCGCGCTGGAGTCGGGCGTTCACCATGTCGTCGCCCTCAGCGACAGGGAACATTGTCCGGACGCCGTCACGCGCGAAGCGCCGTCACGCCCGGGGCTGCGACTCCCGGGCGGACGGCTGCGCGTCGCGGCTATGGCTGCTTCGCGTTGAAGAGGGTGGTCTGGATGTTCGAGGCCTCCTGGAGGTGGGCCTGGACCGTCTTCCGAATCGCCATCAGCTCATCCTTGAGCGCCGGGTTCTGAACTTGCATCGCGAGCAGAGAATCCCCCAGCAGGGCGGTACCGGCGTGGGCGGCGACCTGCGCATCCATCACCGACAGGTCGAAGGCCGGGGCCTGCGTGGCGCTCACCAGGTCGATGGTCTTCTGGGCCGTCTGCTCGAGGTGCTCCGACACCGGGCTCTCCGCGGGCGCGATGCCCTGGGCCATGGCCAACTGCTCCAGGCGCTGGATGACCTCTGAGTGCATGGTGACCATGCGTGCGTTGAAGTCACGTGCCGTCGGGTCGGTGGCCTGCGCCTGGCCCACCTGGCCCAGCATTACCTCGCCCGCGTTGGCCACCAGGAGCACGCCCAGAATCTGGCCGTCCGTGAGCGTCACTGGCTGGCCCGCGGCCGCCTGCTGGGGCCCCAGTGTGTTCTCGCTGGCGCTGCTCTCTCCGCAGCCGGCGAACATCACGGCCGTCCCCACCATCGCCACACCCAACATCGCTCGTGTGATTCGCATGACTGTTGTCCCCCTCAACTGCTGTTCAGCTGAACGTTGGGCAGTTGAAAAGCACACCGCCATGGTCGGGAAGCACGAGCGAGATGTGCACGCGACAACGCTTCGGTGGACGGGGGGACAGCCCGTGGCGGCGCAGCAGCTCGTAGACGTCCGTGCGGTTGCGGCGGCCATGCGCGCGCTCCTCGCCCGTGCCGGATTCGCCCAGCATCAGCACCGTGGCTTCCGATGGCGCAACCCGGGCGATGCGGTCGCGCACCATCGGCGATGGCGGGGCCTGCGCACCGTGCGCGAGCTGTCGGATGTCATCCTGGTGGGCCGAGGCGGCCGGGTCATCGGGGTGGGGGGCGGCGGCGTCGAGGTACTGCTCCAGGCAGCCGGGACGCGGAGGGGCACCGGGCCGCATGCGCTGATGGCGTCGATGAACGACGTGCTGGAGGACATCTGACAGCAGAGGGCGCAGGCCCCGGTCATCCAGACGATGCAGCCGACGCCGTAGGCCGCGTCATCTGGGGTGGAACGCGCGGGATGGGTGACACGGTCCGCTCATCCCGTTTGCTGTTCGAGGCAGGCGACACGCGCTCCGGCCGTTCCTCCTACGCGATTGCAACGCGCGTGGCGGCGTCAAAGCCCCAGCCTCCCATCGGACCGCGAGCCTCCCTAGCCGCTGCCGTCGCTGGACGCGCTGTCGCCGCCACGGGCACTGTCCAGCCCTCCACTTCCCAAGGCCGAGCCACCCGCGTTGCTGCCTCAGTTGGGCAAGCCCGTGGCTCCACCCGGGCCACTGCCTCCTTGGCCGGTGCTGCTGCCGCCCCCCGTCACGCTGTTGCCGCTCGACTGGCTGTCCCCACCGGTGGCGCTGTGGCCACCCGTGAGGCTGCCCCCGCCTCTGAAGCCACCTCGGCCAGCGCCGCCGCCGCCACCGGTCCGGCTGCCGCTGTCCCGCGGGCCGCTGCCGGGTGTGAATGCGCTCGCGCCTGGAGTCTCGCTCCGGCTGCCGGTCCCTCCGTGGGCTCCCGTGCCTCCCGTGCCGGTGTCGGCGTGGCCTGGTGCCAGGCCCGGCCCTGCGCCAGCATTCCCGCCGTCATCCGTTGGAATCGTGGCGGGTGGGGGACCGCCTTCCAGCCCCGCGACAACCGGGGCCTCGGCAACATCGGCCGCGTCCACCGTGGGGGCCCGTCGCTGCTCACAGCCGCTCCAGAGGCAGGGCGCGGAAGCCAGACCTCCCAGCAGCGCCGCGCGCTTGAGGCGCGTCATCTTCTGTCTGACGGTTCTCCGCATCCCCACCCCCCTGACTTCAGTCCAGGGTCAACGGTACGGAGCGGGCCGGGGCCCGGGTATCGCGCCCCCGGACCTTGCGCCTGGAGACTCGCGGACACCCCTCCAGGGGGCCTTCCCCCGGCCCTTCCGTGCGGGAAGGGGGCGCCTGCCGTCACGCCCCGTGCCGCCGATTGCGATTTTCCCGGTAGGGGCCGGGCGCGCCGCCTATTGTCCACGGGTGATGGCCACCCCTGAAACCCAAGCTCCGCTCGCCGCACTGCTCCCCAAGAAGGGCGAACCGCCCCTGGACGCGGATGAAATCCTCAACCGCTTCGTCGGCTACGTGGCGGCCAATGGCTTGAGCCTCTATTCCGCCCAGGAAGAGGCCATCCTGGAGCTGCTGGCGGGCAAGCACCTGTTCCTCAAGACGCCCACCGGCTCCGGCAAGTCGCTGGTGGCGACGGCGCTCCACTTCAAGGCGATGGCGGAGGGGAAGGTCTCCTTCTACACCTGCCCCATCAAGGCCCTGGTGAACGAGAAGTTCTTCGCCCTCTGCGACGCCTTCGGCGCGGAGAACGTGGGCATGCTCACGGGCGACGCGAGCATCAACCGCGACGCGCCCATCATCTGCTGCACCGCCGAAATCCTCGCCAACCTGGCCCTGCGCGACGCGAGCGCCCGCGTGGACTACGTCGTCATGGACGAGTTCCACTACTACTCGGACCGCGAGCGCGGCGTGGCCTGGCAGTTGCCGCTCATCGCGCTGCCGGACACCACCTTCCTGCTGATGTCCGCCACGCTGGGCCCCACGCACGTCATCGAGGAGAGCCTGGCGAAGCTCACCGGCCGGGAAGTGGCCACCGTGCGCAGCGCCGAGCGCCCCGTGCCGCTGGACTTCGACTACCGCGAGTCGCCGCTGCACGAGACGATTGAAGACCTGATTGCGCGTGGGAAGTATCCCATCTACCTGGTGAACTTCACCCAGCGCACCGCCGCCGAGCAGGCGCAGAACCTGATGAGCGTGGACTTCTCCACCAAGGAGGAGAAGGAGGCCATCCGGCTGGCGCTCCAGGACGCGCCCTTCGACACGCCCTATGGCAAGGAGTTCCAGCGCTTCCTGCGCCACGGCATCGGCATGCACCACGCCGGCCTGCTGCCCAAGTACCGCCTGCTGGTGGAGAAGCTGGCCCAGCACGGACACCTCAAGGTCATCAGCGGAACGGACACGCTGGGCGTGGGCGTCAACATCCCCATCCGCACGGTGCTCTTCACGCAGCTCTTCAAGTTCAACGGCGAGAAGCTGACCACGCTGAGCGTGCGCGACTTCCAGCAGATTGCCGGCCGCGCGGGCCGCAAGGGCTTCGACACCCAGGGCAGCGTGGTGGCCCAGGCGCCCGAGTACGTCATCGAGAACATCAAGCTGGCCGCCAAGGAGGCCGCGGGCAAGAAGAAGACGCCCAAGGCCAAGCCGCCGCAGAAGAACTTCGTGCAGTACGACCGGAGCACCTTCGAGCGGCTCCAGAACGGCATGCCGGAGCCGCTGGAGTCCCGCTTCGCGGTGTCGCACGGCATGATTCTCAACCTGCTCCAGAGCGACCACCAGACGGAAGGCAACGGCGGGTACAAGCGGCTGGTGACGCTGGTGCAGCGCAGCCACGACTCGGACTACCTCAAGCGCCGGCACCTCAAGGAGGCCGCGCGCGACTTCCGCACGCTGCGCGAGGCGGAAATCATCGAGGTGGAGAAGGGGCGGGGCGGCTCGGGGGCCACGGTGAAGGTG